>NZ_JBGEVE010000018.1:0-49390 GCF_048514265.1 Actinomyces sp. SKVG-SVH-4(1)
GCCACCGCCACGAACAATCACAACCGGCAACCACCGGCACCAGATAAACCAGCCTCCACAAAACCCAGGGCTTGACATACCTCCGCACCTGCCCCACTACGAAGACCAGGGTGCTCGGGTGCCTGGGTGCCCTGGCCGCCGCCGGCATCGCGCTCCTCTACCCGCTGATCCTGCTCATAACCGCCTTTGCTCTGGGCGCCCTGGACGAGGCCGTCGCCTACCCGGAGGGCAACGAATCGATAGCCGATGCCGCAACTGTGGTAGGCGCGACACCACTCATTTTCAGCTTCGTGCTGACCTCCGTCATCTTTGGAGCGACCTCCTGCTTCACGGGCACGGACCAGTGGCTCGCCAAGGACGCGACCGTGACCCATCGCGATATCGCGTCGGCACGGTTCCTCCACGTCTCTCAGGACCCCAACAGCCGCGCCGTGGGCATGCTGTGGGCGATGCTCGCGGGCATGCTGGTGACGGCCTCCCCCTTCACCATGATGTCTATCCCGCACTCCCTGGTCTACAGCGATTCCACTCAAGATCTGGCCGTGGGGGCAACCTGGATTCTCGGCCTGGCCCACATCGGCCTGTTCGTGGCCCTGAAACGCGCTGCCGCACGCCGGCGGGCAAGCGCGGTACGCCTGAGAACGTACGGCATGGCGGTCGCTGACCCGAAGTCCTTCTCCCTCCCCCTACCTGCTGGGCGCAACAACTTCAGCATCCAGGAGGCTCCGGCTCGCTGGGGGCGCGTGAAAGTGCAGGCCGTCTACGCCCCACCCGCCGGAGGTGCCGAGCCGGGGCGACCGGTCATCATCCCGCGACTCAGTCTGACGGTGAAACTCTCCCGGCTCGACGACGCCCGTTCCCGGGTCGAGGCCCGGCTCGACGAGGTCTGGCGGGCCACTCAGCTGATACGAACCTCAATCGAGCAGGAGGAGGCAGCCGACGCACCGACATCGGAGGCTGAGACGAATCCGGCTCACCAGTCATCACCCACACCACGGCACCACGATGCAGCCCCTGAGCACATCCAGTCCCAGGCAGAGAACCCCCTCCCTTGAGTGGCGCATCCATCGCTTGATCCCACCATCGACGCCCGACACAGACACTGACCACGACCAGCCCCGACAGACAACACCCCTCCCACGAATGGCGCCTCCACCACCTCACCCAGCCCTGCACAGTGCGGCCGGGGACATTCCACGCGGCCGGGTACACACCGCTCCGGACGGGGACACCCGAAGCGTCCGGGGACAGGATTCCGGTCCCCGACGGCGTCGAACGCCCCCGACCACAACGAAACGTCCCCGACGGCGTCGAAGGCCCCCACCCACAACGGAACCCCACGGCGGCAGTCACCGGCGCACAGCCTCACACATGGCAGTTTCCAGGCACACACCCACCCGCAATGTCCAACAATCCGACATTGTATGCAATCCCCCCTCTTTAGATGTCATACAACTACCATTAGACTGACATCATGGATGTGAGCATGTTCGTCGACGACACCATGGGGGAGCTGGTCGACATCACCGGCTCCGACCCGGTGACCGGCAACTGGCAGCACAAGGCCTTCATCCCCACCCCGCTCGGCTCCGACGAGCCGCCCCTCAGCGGAGGCACCTACCGGATGGTGGCAGCAGCCGGCCGCGCACTGGCCGCCCTCGACGCTACGGCCCAGCAGCTGCCGAACCCCTATCTGCTACGTACCCCCTCCCTACGGCGCGAGGCGCAGTCGACGTCGGCCCTGGAGGGCACATACGCCCCCCTGCGCGAGGTGCTCACCGCCGCCGACGACGCCCCCGCGACCGCCGAGATGACAGAGATCCTCAACTACGTCCGCATGGCCAACAGCGGTTTCCTGTGGGCGCAGGAGGGGCGTCCTATCACCCTGTCGCTGATCGAGGATCTTCAAGGCGAGCTCATGCGGGGCACTCCCCTTGAGTCCGCTTCAGGTCGCCTGCGCGACACCCAGGTCATGATCGGCCGCCGCACCGGTGCGCACAGCACGAACCCGATCCATGCGTCCCAGTTCGTTCCCGTACCGCCCGGGGATCCTCTTCGCGCCGGCATGCGAGCCCTCGTCGACTGGCTGCATCAGGACCACACGGGAGACATCGACCCGGTCATCGCCGCAGGCATGGCCCACTACCAGTTCGAGACGCTTCACCCCTTCCGGGACGGCAACGGGCGCCTGGGGCGGTTCCTCGTCGTGCTCACTCTCCTGAACTCGGGTGTTCTCAGCGAACCCACGCTGACGGTCTCGCCGTGGTTCGAGGAGCGTCGCGCCGAGTACTACGACGCGTTGCTGCGAGTCAGCACCCACGGCGACTGGGACACCTTCCTGACCTTTTTCTCCCAGGGACTGGCCGCGGCGGCCACCAACACGCGCCACCAGATGCTCGCCCTGTCCGCGGCGCACCAGAGCCTCAAGGAGACGGTGCGCGCCTCCAGCCTGCGGTCCGCGCACGCTCTTGACCTTGTCGACTTCGCGGTCGCAAATCCGAGCTTCACGGTGCGTAAGGTTGAGGCGGCCCTCGGCATCTCGTACGGGCGAGCCAATGGCCTGGTTGCCCAGCTGACTGACATCGGGGTACTCGACGTCATCGAGACCGGCTCGCAGCCTCGCCGCTTCGCCGCCCCTGTGGTCCTGAAAGTCCTCCTCACCTGAGCCCGGCGGCCCCGCCCTCCAAGACGGACGGGGACATTCCACACGGCCGGGTGCACGCCTCCCCGGACGGGGACACCCGACGCGTCCGGGGACAGGATTCCCGTCCCCGACGGCGTCGAAGGCCCCCGGCTGCACAGAAATGTCCCCGCAGCGTCGACCGCCCCCGCCGGTGAGGCCTACACAGTTTTAACCGAGGCGCCGTCTACCATCGAGACATGCCGACTGACATCAGCCCGGGCACTCGGCTGCGGGCGTGGGAGCGGGCCGCGGAGTGGCCTCTGGCCGGCGCCGCCGTCGTCTTCCTGGGCGCCTATGCCTGGGAGGTACTCACCAACGCGCAAGGCGCAGCCAAGGAGACGGCCGAGTTCGTGATCGGCGCCGTGTGGGCGCTGTTCGGACTCGACTATCTTGTCCGCCTGGTCCTGGCGCCGAGCCGGGGCCGCTGGTTCCTCCGCCACCTGCCCGACCTGGCGATCATTGTCCTGACGATCCTGCGGCCGCTCAGGCTCCTGCGCCTGGTGACGCTCGTGAGCATCATGCAGCGCAGCGCCGGCACCGCGCTGCGGGGGCGCATCACCCTGTATACGGCCGGCAGCGCCGCCCTGCTCATCTTCACCTCGGCACTGGCCGTGCTGGATGCGGAGCGTCATGAGCCGGGCTCCTCGATCCAGTCCTTCGGCCAGGCCCTGTGGTGGGCGCTGACGACGATCACCACTGTCGGCTACGGCGACACCTTCCCGCTCTCCACGCAGGGGCGCTTCATCGCGGCGCTGCTCATGATCGGCGGGGTGGCGCTCACCGGCGTCGGCACGGCGACCCTGGCCTCGTGGATCGTCTCACTGGTCGAGGAGGAGAACGCCGAGCAGGAGGCCGCGACGCGGGCGCAGGTGGCAGCCCTGCAGCAGCAGGTCAGCGAGCTGAGCGAGCGCATCGACCGTCTTCTGGAGGCACCCGACTCGGGCAGGTGAGAGCACGCTCCGCCTCTCGGACCGTCACCGTCCACCACACAATAATCGAGCCGGGCAGACCAGTCCTCCTCCCGCGGCTCAGCCCTACGACGGCGCTGCCCCCACGCTCCAGAGGCACCTGCCCCTCTCCCCTCGTGCGCCAACACGGCCAGCCGTCCTGACATCACCACATACCGCTATTCGGCGGATCCCAACCGCCGACACGGATGATTTTCTTCACTACACTTCCCGACGACGCACCACCCAGATCGAGCCACTGTGCCACCGCACCCCGGCAACACGCCCGGCACCTCCCAACCCTTGAGAAGAACAGCATCGCGACATGAACGAGGACAAGCCGTTTCAGCCGCTGCGCATACCGGCGGCCGTCATCATCAGCGCCTTCACCGTCATTGCACTCACAGAGATATACGGGCTCGACACCGAATCCACGTCATTCGACTTGCCCACAACCATTGTCATCCTCATTTTCTGGATGATCTCTACAGGGGTGGCCACATGGAATTCCCCGCAAGCACAAGGGGCCGCAAGCACAGTATTCACTATCACCGCCCTCATTGGCGAAATGATACCAACAAGCAGTGAGTACGATCAAGGCGACCTTTCAAGAATCTCTCCCACCTTGTGGATACTGTCTGGCATCATGTGCGGATCCGCCGTAGCAACATGCACCGCCATCAACCGCATGAGCAAGCATCGCTCGTCTCTCGACATCAAGGGCCTGATTCTTGATAAGATTGCGGTAGTGACACTTGTCAGTATCCTAGCGTCCGCACCTCTTGTCAGCGCATCATATCCACGCTTATGGGCCTCATCCGGAGATCTCGGAGCAGCTATCACTGCTTTCTTTTGCGGTTTTGCAATGACCTCGCTCGCTGGCATGGCGCCCTCCGTCTCGTTGATCTACCTGGCTATCACCATCAGCCGCTACTACACGTTCGACGACGCAGATGCGGCGAGGAGCTACCTGGTCGAGACTCTCCCCCTCCCTCTTCTCGCCATCTCCGCCACAGCCGGACTGCTCACCATGTACCACGACAAGCGGCCACGGTCGCCCACGTTGGGGAAAGCCTTAAAATCCAGCACCTCAGCACAGCAAAAGGACACCCATGAGTCATGAGACCTCGTTCCAGCAACTACGCACGCCGGCGGCGGCTCTCGCCTCCATCACCATCGTTCTCAGCCTGCTGGAGGCCCGGGCTGCAGGCCTGCATGACACTGACACCATCTGGTTCATGCTGGCCCTCATCGGCGTATCGGCCACGCTTCTCGGACTTGCATCACGGAGTTCGTGCCGCGCTCAAGGGTTATCGGGCACCGTCTTCGCCGTCATCGCAACCACGGCAGTGGACCTGCCGGCGACCGTCGAGGAGCACATCGACATTCACCTCTCTCAAGTCGCACCCACACTGTGGGCACTGTCCGGCATCATGTTCGGCACCGCTGTTGCCACATGCCTGACTCAAGGCGGCTGGCACCGGCGCCTCATTCAACGCGAGGCACCCACAACTTCCCTGGCCACCATGTCCGTCCTCGGCTTCCTACTCGGGATCGTGTTCTCCTTGCCGCTCGTGTCACGTCCCGAGGTATTCACTTCCCTGCACACGGGAATCCTGCTCGACGCGGCTGTTTACTTCCTCTGCGGCGCCGTCATCACCCTGCTCACCGCGGTGTCCCCGATCGTTCCCCTCACCTGCCTCGTCTCTGTGCTCATCGGCTACGTCGTGACGGATGGCCTCGAGGACGCCGTACGCTACTCCGTCGCAGTCGTCCCCGTGCCGATCGTCGCCACCGCAGTCACGGTTCAGTTCTTCAACATCCACCGGCTCGCGGCGACGTCGTCGTCCACCACGCAGTAACCGAGCCGGGCACTTCTCGCGCGGCCCGACCGAAGAACGGTCGCCTCACGCGAAAGATGCCCGGCTCGGCGCGGAGGGCTACGCCGCACACAGATTCGCAAGCTCAGTCATTCATCGTCGGCACGCAGAAGCGGACCATAGTCGCGCCCGCCGTAGTAGACGCCGATGATCTCAATCATCTCATCGGTGATGGCGAAAGCGATGACAGCACGTCGGCGAAACCCGATGGTGCGCAGGCCGGGGCGGATGTCGTCGCGAGCGCGACCAACCATTGGGAAGTCGGCCAACGCATCGCACCGGTCCATCAGCGCGGTCACGTAGGCCTCGGCGCGATCAGGGAAGCCCGACTCGTGTGCGATCCAGTCGTAGAGATCGGTCAGATCACGCTGCGCCTGCGGAGAGTATCCCACACGCCGGGTCACAGATCGCCCTCACGCCTCAGAGGTCCGGCGGGAGTGATGGGCCGCGATGTGGGCACGCACCTGCGAGGCATTCAGGGCCAACGAGGGATCAGCCCTCAGCTCGTCATACGCCGGCGCCACATCGCCGCGCAGCCAGGCATCAACGGCCTCCTCACGGGCGAACAGCTCCCGGAGTCCATCAGTGACTGCCTCACTGCGGTCGGTGTAAGCACCCGATGCGACGCGCTGCTCCAACTCGTCCGCCAGATGAGTTGGCAGAGTGACACTCACTTGTCTGCTCACAGGACACCTCCTCTCCTCTGATGGACGGGACTCTACACCGGGCTCCTGGGAAGATCGGCGGCCGCACTGACCGCGCAGGCACCGAGCCGGGCACGTCCCGCGCAGCCCGACCGTAGAACGGTCGCCTCACGCGAAAAGTGCCCGGCTCGGCGAAAGAGAGGACCCGGTCAGCCCCGCAGCTCGGCGGCCACCAGCTCGGCCAGCTCGACGGCGTTGAGGGCCGCGCCCTTGCGCAGGTTGTCCCCGACGGCGAAGAACTGCAGGCCGTGGCCCGGCGCGAAGGCCTGGTCGGCGCGCAGACGCCCCACGAAGGTGCCGTCGCGGCCGGCGCCCTTGAGGGGGCTGGGCACGTCCTCGTAGGTGACGCCGGGCGCCGCCTCCAGCAGCTCGCGGGCACGCTCGACGCTGATCTCGCGCTCGAACTCGGCGTTGATGCTGAGCCCGTGGCCGGAGAACACCGGGATGCGCACGCAGGTGCCGGAGACCAGCAGGTCCGGGATCCCCAGGATCTTGCGGGACTCGTTGCGCAGCTTCTGCTCCTCGTCGGTCTCACCGGAGCCGTCACCGGCGTCATTCCCGGCCCAGGCCACGGCGTTGAAGGCGATGGTGTCGACGTAGACCTCCGGCGCGGGGAACTCGACGGCCCGCCCGTCCAGGGCCAGGCCCTCCATGTCCTCGTTCACGACGGCGCGCACCTGCCCGGCCAGCTCGGCCACCCCGGCCCGACCCGATCCGGAGACAGCCTGGTAGGTGGAGACGATGAGGCGGATGAGCCCGGCCTCCTCGTGCAGCACCTTGAGGGCCGGCATGGCCGCCATGGTGGTGCAGTTGGGGTTGGCGATGATGCCCTTGGGGCGCTCGCGCAGCGCGTGCGGGTTGACCTCGCTGACCACGAGCGGCACCTCGGGGTCCTTGCGCCAGGCCGAGGAGTTGTCGACGACGACGGCCCCGGCCTCGGCGAAACGCGGGGCGTGCTCGCGCGAGGCCGCGCCCCCGGCGGAGAAGATGGCGACGTCGATGCCGCTCAGGTCCGCGGTGGCGACGTCCTCGACCTCGACCTGGGCGCCGCGGAAGTCCACGACCGTCCCGGCGCTGCGGGCCGAGGAGAAGAAGCGCACCGAGCGGGCGGGGAAGTCGCGCTCGGCCAGCATGGCGCGCATGACGCGGCCGACCTGGCCGGTGGCCCCCACGACGGCGACGCAGACGCCGTCGGCCACTCCGGTGTAGGTGTTCACGGGATTGCTCATCGTCCGGTCCCTCCGTAGACGACCGCCTCGGCGGCCTGGGCGTCGAGGCCGAAGGCGGAGTGGACGGCGCGCACGGCCTCGTCGAGTACGGCGTCGTCGACCACCACCGAGATGCGGATCTCGGAGGTGGAGATCATGTGGATGTTGACCCCGGCCTCGCTCAGCGAGCCGAACAGGCGCGCGGAGACCCCCGGGTTGGAGCGCATGCCGGCCCCCACCAGGGACAGGATGCCGATGTCGGGGTTGAAGTGCAGGCTTCGGAAGCCCAGCTCCTCGCGGGCGGCCTCGAGGGCCTCGCGGGCGGCGGCGGAGTCGCCGTCGGGGCAGGTGAAGGAGATGTTGGTCAGGCCCGTCCCCTCGGCGGAGACGTCTTGGACGATCATGTCGATGTTGGCGTCGGTGCCGGCCACGATCGCGAAGATGCGGGCGGCGGCGCCGGGGACGTCGGGCACGCCCACGAGCGTGATCTTGTCCTGGCTGCGGTCGTGGGCGATTCCGGAGATGACGGGGGCTTCCACGTGGTCCTCCTTGGCGGTCGGGCGGGGGCGGGCCTGGGCCCGCGCTGCGATGGCATTGCGGTGCGCGGTGTCGACGACAGAGGCCGAGGGCCCCTCGTCGAGCCCGGCGGGGTCTGAGGGCGAGGCGGAGGCGGCTCCCTCGGCCTGCGAGGCGGCCGGGCTCGCGGCGCTCGGGGCACTGGCGGCGCTGTCGGTGTCGGCGGCGACGACGTCGTCAAGCTGGGCGGCCACGACCGAGGGCACGAAGGCGCCCTCGCGGCGGCCGTCGTAGATCCAGGTCCCGGTCTTGTCGGAGAAGGAGGAGCGCACGTGCAGCGGCACCCCGAAGCGTCGGGCGTACTCCACGGCGCGCAGGTGGAGGATCTTGGCGCCGTGGGCGGCCAACTCCAGGGTCTCCTCGCTGGAGAGGGACTCGATGCGCTTGGCGGTGGGGACGATGCGGGGGTCGGCGGTGAACAGGCCGTCGACGTCGGTGTAGATCTCGCAGACGTCGGCGTTGAGGGCGGCGGCCAGGGCGACCGCGGTCGTGTCGGAGCCGCCGCGGCCCAGGGTGGTGGTGTCCTCGACCTCGTTGATGCCCTGGAAGCCGGCGACGATGGCGACCGAGCCGGTCTGGATGGAGCGGGCCACGCGCTCGGGCAGCACGCCGACGATGGAGGCCTTGCCGTACTTGGAGTCGGTGAGGACGCCGGCCTGGGCGCCGGTGTAGGCGCGCGCCGGGACGCCGAGCTCGGAGACGGCCATGGCGAGCAGGGCCACGGAGATGCGCTCACCGGCGGACAGCAGGATGTCCATCTCGCGGGCGGGGGCGTCGGTGGTCAGGGCGGCAGCCTGGTCGAGGAGCTCGTCGGTCGTATCCCCCATCGCGGAGACAACGACGACGACCGTGTTACCGGCCTGGCGGGTGGCGACGATGCGCCGGGCGACGCGCCGCATCGCGTCGACGTCGCTGACGGACGAGCCGCCGTACTTCTGGACGACCAGTGCCATAAGGCGCTCCTCGGGTCCTGGAATCAGTGCGTGTCTAGCATCAGGTGCTCCGCGCCGGTGCGGGCGTCCTGGCAGAGGCTTCCGGGGGTGGAGCCGTCGCCGTGCGGCGCCCACGACGACGTGGCTGGGGTCAAGCATACGGTGCGCCGTGTTGCCTGCACATCACGCGGCCCGCAGCCCCGACCCGCGGCTCCCGACCCCCACCCCGCACCGCCCTGGCCCCACACTTCGACAGAATCTTCAGAATCGACCCGGAGCCGCGTCGTTTCTGAAGTTTTGGTCGAAGTGTCGACGCGAGGCGGGCCCGAGAGCCATCCCACTCACGCCCACTCTTACATACTCTAAAAATGTTAGAGTAGACCCATGGGCCACGACGACATCGATGCGCTACTCAACCTCCCCATCAACGAACGCGGTGAGCGACTGGCTCAGACGCAGGAGAACCAGTGGTTCGAACGCAAATCCATCCGTGTTGACCAGAAGAGCTTCGCCAAGGCCATCATCGGGATGGCGAACGCGGAAGGTGGAACCGTCATCGTCGGCTTGAGTGAGAAGCGGGTCGAGGGGACCGACTCCACACCCTCTCAAACCAACAGGCTTCGCCAGGTACCGATGACCATGGTGGCTCCACCACTGCGCGTCCACTTCCGGGAGGTCCCAGTGATGAACGACGACGGCACACAAGACCATCTTCTCGTCGCCCAGGTACCTCCCAGCCGACACGCACACCGGCGCAGTGACGGAACAGCCTTCCTGCGCATGGGTGACTCCACCGTGAAGCTTGACGGCCCGATGTGGGAAGAGCTCGTCTACGACCGGGAGGCCGAGACATATGAGGCCCAGCCCGCCGGTATTACGATGGCCGACCTGAGCGGAAAGGCAATCGATCGACTACGAGCGGAGATCGGCGCACACGGAGACGACAGCCACGTCTTGCGCAGCCGCAGCCTCCTGACACAGGACGGCAAGCCCACCATCGCCGCGCTCCTGCTCTTCGGCGCTGCACCCGAGCAGCTTCTGCCACAGGCACTGGTGCGCGTCCTACGCTACCGAGAGGACGAAACAGGCACCGGGGCACGCCAAACCATGGAGGCCGACGGCGATCGACGCCTCGAGGGCACCATCCCGGACGTCATCGCCAGAGCGGCTGAGCTCATCGATCAGTGGGCCCCTAAGCGCAGGGCTCTGAAGAACGAGGGGACCTTCGGCCCGACGGACATCATCCCCCGGGACGCCTGGCTGGAGGCCGTGGTGAACGCCGTCGTCCACCGCTCTTACTCGATGGCCGGGGACCACATCCGTGTGTCGATCTTCCCCCACCGTATCGAGGTTTCCAGTCCGGGCCGTTTTCCCGGGATGAGCGATCCGAGTCGCCCACTCGAGATCGCGCGATACGCACGCAACCCGCGCATCGCCAGGGTGTGCGCGGACCTCGGGATCACGCAGGAGCTCGGCGAGGGCATGAGGCGCATGGTTGACGACATGCGCCAAGCCGGTCTCGCGGACCCTCACTATCGTCAGACCTCAACCAGCGTCATCGTGAGGCTGGATGCGACGTCGGCCATCTCGAGCGACGTCATTGAGAGACTGCCTCACGGCTCGCTCGAGGTCGTCACGCTCCTGCGAAGCACCGGGCCATTGGGCACGGGGGAGATTGCGTCGGGCGTCAACGCATCCCGCCCTACGGTCCTGCGGTGGCTCAAGACGCTGCGCGAAGAGGGACTGGTGGAGAGAAGAGGGCAGTCACCTCGAGACCCGCGAGCCACATGGTACGTCCCCGGCACCTGATCCCCCGCCTCTGCCGCCTCACTGCCCGCAGCAGAGTCCTCCGGCCACCCACTGACATCTACTCTAAAATATTGAGAGTAGCGACGTGAACCTGCAGAACGTTGGGATGACAGGGAACAACTCGCCTCGAACGGCGCTACTGCCAACCTACTCGAACGCTACTCGAAGCTCTCTCAACAGCCGCCGGACCACACTTCGACAGAATCTTCAGAAACGACGCGGCTCCGGGTCGATTCTGAAGTTTTGGTCGAAGTGTCGACGTGAGGCGGGCCCGGCTTCCACCCACCGGGCCCGCGCCGACGACGTAGCCTGGCCGTATGAGCATTGAAGTCTCCCAGCTCACCCGTTTCTTCGGTCAGGCGCCGGCGGTGCACCAGCTGGACATGTCGGTGCCCAGCGGCGCCGTCACCGGCCTGGTCGGCCCCAACGGCGCCGGCAAGACCACACTGCTGCTCATGCTTGCGGCCCTCCTGGCCCCGGACCACGGGACGATCCGGGTGGCGGGCCTGGACCCGGTGACCCAGCCGCGCGAGGTACATCGTGCCGTGGGCTGGATGCCCGACACCTTCGGCACCTGGGACTCCCTGACCTGCACCGAGATCCTCCTGACCTTCGCCGCCGCCCAGGGCATGGACGCCGACGCCGCCCGTACCCGAGCCGTCGAGATGCTCTCCCTGGTCCACCTCGAGGAGATGGCGCGCATGCCCGCCCGGGTCCTGTCCCGCGGCCAGAAGCAGCGCCTGGGCCTGGCGCGCGCCCTCATCCACGCCCCCAAGGTCCTGCTCCTGGACGAGCCAGCCGCCGGCATGGACCCGCGTTCGCGGGCCGACCTGCGCGTCCTGCTGCGCGACCTGGCCTCGGGCGGCACCACGATCCTGCTCTCCAGCCACATCCTCACGGAGATGGAGGAGATGGTCGACGGCGTCGTCTTCATGTCCCACGGGACCGCCGTCACCTCGCCGCCGGGGTGGGGCCCGGCGCCCGGCCAGGCGGGCTCGGGAGCGCCAGCCCCGCTCCCGATGCAGCGGACCTGGCGGATGCGGGCCCTGGACGCCGGGCGACTGGGCCAGTGGACACGCTCCGCGCAGCTGCCCGTCACGGCGGAGGAGGACGGCGCCGTGCGCCTCCCGGTCGCCGACGACGCGGCCGCGGCCCGCCTGCTGCGAAGGGCCGTTGAGGCCGGGGTGGAGGTCGTCTCCTTCGCCCCGCTGTCCGGAACCCTGGAGGAGACCTACCTGGCTCTGGAAGGAGAACGCCGATGACCTGGACCGGTGTGCGCACCATCATGGTGCTCGAGCTGCGTCAGCGGGTGAGGGCCACGCGCTGGCGCATCATGCTGGGGATCTGGCTGACGGTCCTCATCGTCCTGTGCGGCGGGCTGGTGATCGCCGTCGAGACCACGAGCTCCACAGGCCCGTCCAACGACTTTCTTCTGACGCTCTACGACATCGTCGTCTGCTTCGTGCTGGGGATCGGGCTCATCGTCGCCCCCACCTTGTCGGCGACCTCCATCAACGGTGACCGGGCCGACGCAACCCTGGCACTGCTGCAGGCCACGGCACTGCGCAGCCAGGAGATCGTCGTCGGCAAGCTGCTGGCGGCCTGGGTGGCCGCGATCGCCTTCCTGGGGGTGGCGGTGCCCTTCCTCATCGGCTTGACGGTCGCGGGCGGTTCGCACTGGCAGGCCCTCCTCGCCCACCTGGTCATCCTCGTCTTCACCCTGGGGGCGGTGTGCGCCATCGGCCTTGGCTTCTCGGCGCTGGCGGCGCGGCCCTCGGCCTCGGCGGTCCTGACCTACCTCGTGGTGGCCGCCCTCGTCGTCGGGACTCCACTGTTCATGGCCATCAGCTCACCCCTGGCGGTCGGCAACCAGACACTGGTGACCTACAGCCTGGACTACGACAAATCCACCAACGGCACGCTCGTGTGCAAGACCGACCCCGAGGTCTCCGTCGAGGAGGTCACCCACACCGATCGGATCTGGTGGCTGCTGGCCCCCAACCCCTTCATCATCCTGGGGGACGCCACCGCCCACGCGCCCCGTCGGCTCGACGGCTGGGGCCACCGCAGCAGCTACTCCCCGCTGGAGGCCACGGGTTCGTGGACCGACGAGCTGCGCGACCCCAAGCCCGATCGGGTCGTCAGCAACTTCTGTAAGAACCGGAAGGGCTCCTCCGACGATTCTTCCAGCAGGCGCGACAGCGAGGCTCCCGTGGCCAAGCACCTGGTCTTCTGGCCCGCGAGCCTCGTGGTGCTCATGGCTCTGGGGGCCGGCGGCGTGGTGACGGCCAGCAGACGTCTGCGCGTCCCGGCCGGCCGACTGCCGCGCGGCGTGCGCCTGGCCTGACCCTCCCGCCCTGAGCCGGCCGGGCATTCTTCGCGCAGCCCTCCCGACACTCTGTTGGCGGCGGTGAAAGATGCCCGGCTCGCGGCGAGAAGCGCAGGGGGCGGTCAGTCCTCGACGCGGCGTCGGCCCTCGAAGGCCCGCCCGAGGGTGACCTCGTCGGCGTACTCCAGGTCGGCGCCCACGGGCAGGCCGGAGGCGAGCCGGGAGACTGGCACGGCCATGGTGCGCAGCATGCGGGTGAGGTAGGCGGCGGTCGCCTCGCCGACGACGTCGGGGTCGGTGGCCAGGATGACCTCCTCGACCTCGCCGTCTCCCAGGCGGCTGAAGAGCTCGCGCACGCGCAGGTCGTCAGGGCCGACGCCGTTGATGGGGTCGATGGCGCCGCCGAGCACGTGGTAGAGCCCCCGGTACTCGCGGGTGCGCTCGATGGCGACGACGTCCTTGGGCTCCTCGACGACGCAGATGACGCGCTGGTCGCGGCGGGGGTCGCGGCAGATGGCGCACTGGGGGGCCTCGGCGATGTTGCCGCAGGTCTCGCAGAAGCGGACCTTGGCCTTGACGGCGCGCAGGGCCTCGATGAGGCGCTCGACGGCGGCCGCGTCGGCGGCGAGCACATGGAAGGCCATGCGCTGGGCGGACTTGGGGCCGATACCGGGCAGCTCGCCGAACTCGTCGATGAGGTCCTGGACGGCGCCTTCGTAGACGGCGGGCATGTCAGCGTCCTTCCTGGGTCACGGTGACCTCTTCGATGACCTGGGCGCCAAGGATCCGTTTGACGACCTCGAGACCGACGACGCCGGCGTCCTCGGCGTCGGGGTCGTCCTCGCTGGGGGTGTCGTCGGCCAGGGAGTCGGTGTCGGCCTCCTGGGCGGCGGCGCGAGCGGCGGCCATGGCGGCGGCCAGGCGTGAGCCGGCGATGCCCGACGGCGCCCAGGTGGACTCGTCCTCGGGTGGGGCGCTCGAGGCGCTGGGCTCCTCGGGGGGCGGGCCCGGGCTGAAGGGGCTCGACGCCGTCCCCTCCCAGGTGACAGGGGCCAGGCCGGGGGATCCTGCGGTGGTCTCCGAGGAGCCGGGGGCGTGTGACGCGCTGCCGGCCCCGGGCGCCTGCGGGGACGGGGAGGAGGACGTCTGCTGGAAGGACTGGGAGGCCGCCGGAGCGGACGCGGCCCCGCCGGGAATCTCCGGCAGGGCGCGCAGACGGTGGACGGTGGCCAGGGGCGCCTCGTCGGGCGCCTGCGCGGCGGGGGCGGAGCGGGACTGGGCGGGTGAGGCGGAGGCAGCTGGGGCCGAGGTGGGGGCCGGAGCGGACTGGGGGTCGGTGGGCGCGGGGGATGCAGGCAATCCTGAGCCTGCGCCTGAGGAGGGCCCGGGCGGCGGGGACGAGGGCGCGGAGGCGGATGCCGACTGGGCGGGCACAGTTCCGCCGCCGGGGACGGCGACCGGGCCCCAGCCGTCGTCCAGATCGGTGCCGCCGCCGGCGGGCGCGGAGACCGGGGCCGGGGCCGAGCCCCCGCCGGGGATCGCGACGGGCCCCCAGCCGTCGTCGGGATCGGAGGGGTTCGCGGAAGCGGGGGATGCCGGCGGCGCCATGGGAGCAGCGGTGGGCGCCGGGGACGCGGAAGCGACGGAGGCGGCCGGGGATGCTGGGGAGACCGCCTGGAACTCGGTGGGGGCGGCGGGATCGACGCCGACCTGAGCCGGCTGCGGCTCGGGCGAGGTCGCGGCCTCCTGGGCGACGGCGGCCGGGGCTGGAGCGGCGGAGTGCCCAGCAGAGCCGCTGGGCTCATCAACACTGAGAGCCCCACTGACGTAGCCGGAGTCCTCGGCGTAGGGATCGGCACCCCAGTCGTCCTCGGGCGGGGGCTCGGGGATCGGGGAGCCGTCGTCCCAGGTGGTGGAGACGGGACGGTGCGCGCCGGGGCGGTCGGCAGGCTCGACGTCGGTGGGCCGTGCCGGCGCAGCGGCGGATGACTGCGCCGCCGGGCCCTGGGTGGGGCGGCCGGCGTCGTGGGCAGCGCTGGTGGGGTCGTGAGTGGCGAGCGCCTGGGGGTCGGGAGCGGATGCGGCGACCGGCTCACCGGTGGAGCCGTGCAGCACCGCATCTGCGGCGCTGTCGCCAGAGCCACCGGCGCTACTCACGACGGCCGGGGCCGCTGCTTCGGCCGGATCTTGGCCGCCGGAGTGCGTCCCGATGCCGTTGACATCCTGCTCCCCGCTGCTGGCGGCCGAGCCCGCTGAGTCGAAGGCGCCGGCCTGCGGTCCGGGTCCGCTCGGGTCTGCGTCAGGGGCACCGCCACCGTCGAAGCCCTGCGGCCCGCCGTGACCGGCCCCGTGGCTGACGCCGGAGCCGTCGCCGGCGGTGTGCGCCGTCTCCGCTCCGGAGGGGGCAGCGCCGGGGCCGCCCGGTCCTTGCGGTCCACGCGGGCCGCCTGAGCCGCCCGGGCCACCGGGGCCTCCGGGACCGCCCGGTCCGTCGTCGCCGGCGACGATGGCGTGCACCTCGAGGCGTAGGCCCAGGGCCTGATGGAGGGCCGCGGAGAAGATGGGGCCGTGTCCGCCGTTCTCGAAGGCGCCCACGAGGCCGGGGGCGGTGAACAGGAGCGTGAAGACGCCTCCGGAGACGGTACCCGGTCGGGAGTTGGGGCCGACCAGCGCCCAGGTGGCGCGCCGCGAGCGCTTGGCCGCCTCGAGGACCTCCTCCCAGCGGGTGCGGATCATCTCCGCGTCGGCCGCCTCGCCCCCGCCCGAGCTGCCAGCAGCGACACCGCCCTGGGCGACGGGTGCTGAAGGCGCGGCAGGGGCCGCTCCCCAACCGGCGCCTGCCTGGGCAGCGGGGGCCGAGGGAGCGGCGGGCGCGCTCGGGGCGGCCGGGGCGCCGGCCGGCTCGGCTGCGCGTGGGGACTGCCCGGCCGGTCGCGAGGCCGCCGCGGCCGAGGGTGCGGAAGGCCCCGGCGAGGCGGCGGCGCCGTCAAGCGGGCCGTCCCAGCTGACGGCGGGGCCCGCCTGCGAGGCCGGTGCGGTCGATGTCGGGCCCGCGGCAGGCGCCGAGGGCGCAGCAGGGGCCGCCCCCCAACCGGCATCGGAGTGGGGCGCCTGAGGGGAGGCGGGCGCCGGGCTCCCGCCTCCCTCCGGTCCTCCGGCGTTCTCGGGCCGCTGGCCTCCACGCCGGCCGGCGGCCTCCGCGGAGGCCTGGCGGGCGATCTGGGCGGCCATCTCACGTCCCGACCCGGCGGGCACAGCACCGGCGCTACTTCCGGCCGCTCCAGTGCCCGCGCCGGCGCCTGCACCACCGGGGGCGGGTGAGGCCATCGGTCCGGCGCTCCCAGCAGGCCCGGCCGCACCCCCGGCAGCAACGCCACCACCTCTGGCGGCGCCACCGGCAGGGATGAGCAGGCGGGCCACGAGCAGCTCGAGCTGGAGACGCGGGGAGGTGGCGCCGACCATGGCGGTCAGGGCCTGGGCGGTGGTATCAGCGGCCCGGGAGAGAGCAGCGGCCCCCATGGTGCGGGCCTGCAGGTCCATGCGTTCGAGCTCGTCGACCGGCAGGGAACCCAGCGCCGCGCCGGCCTCGGAACCGGCCAGGGCGATGACGAGCAGGTCGCGCAGCCGGGCCAGCAGGTCCTCGACGAAACGACGGGGGTCGTGCCCGGAGGAGACGACCCGGTCCACCACTCGGAAGACGCCGGCGCCGTCGGAGGCCGCGATGGCGTCGACGCACTGGTCGAGCATAGTGGTGTCGGTGTAGCCCAGCAGGGCGACGGCCCGCTGGTAGTCGACGCCGCCGTCGTGCGCCCCGCCGATGAGCTGGTCCATGACGGAAAGGGTGTCGCGCACGGAGCCGCCGCCGGCGCGCACCACGAGGGGGAAGACGCCGGGGCCGATCTCGACGCCCTCGGCCTGGCACAGATGACCGAGGTAGCCCTCGAGGACGTCGGGCGGGACGAGACGGAAGGGGTAGTGATGGGTGCGCGAGCGGATGGTGCCGATGACCTTCTCCGGCTCGGTGGTGGCGAAGATGAACTTCACGTGCGCCGGCGGCTCCTCGACGAGCTTGAGCAGCGCGTTGAAGCCCTGCGCGGTCACCATGTGGGCCTCGTCGAGGATGAAGATCTTGTAGCGGTCGCGGGCCGGTGCGAAGGCGGCGCGCTCGCGCAGGTCGCGGGCGTCGTCGACGCCGTTGTGGCTGGCGGCGTCGATCTCGACGACGTCGAGGCTGCCGGGGCCGCCGGTGGCCAGGTCCCGGCAGGAGGGGCAGGTGCCGCAGGGGGTGTCGGTGGGGGCCTGGGCGCAGTTGAGGCAGCGGGCCAGGATGCGCGCCGACGTCGTCTTGCCACAGCCGCGCGGGCCGGAGAAGAGGTAGGCGTGGGTGACGCGGTCGGCCCGCAGCGCCGCCATGAGCGGAGCGGTGACGTGGTCCTGCCCGATGACCTCCTGGAAGGTGTCGGGGCGGTAGCGGCGGTACAGAGCGGTGGTCACGGCCCGAGCCTAATCGGCCGGGCCGACACCGTGCGAGGCTCCGGGCGGGTCGGGTGCCGTCTGGCACGATGGGCGGGCCGGCGCGTCGCCGACTGGAGGAACGGAGGAACCATGACCGTCACCGAGGCTCTTGTCTCCCGCAACGCCGCCTACTGCGCCGAGGTCCTCGCCCGCGGTGGCCTGGCGGCCAAGGGGAAGCAGAAGGTCGCGGTCGTGGCCTGTATGGACTCGCGCGTGGACGTCTTCGCGGCCCTGGGGCTCGCCCCAGGCGAGGCGCACGTCATCCGCAACGCCGGCGGACTGGTCACCGAGGACACGATCCGCTCCCTGTCGATCAGCCAGCACCTGTTGGGCACCGAGGAGATCGTCCTCATCCACCACACTGGCTGCGGCATGCTCTCCTTCACCGACGAGGAGCTGTGCTCCGCCCTGGAGGCGGACACCGGCGCGAGGCCGACCTGGGCGCCGGGGGCCTTCACCGACCTGGCCGACAGCGTGCGCCAGTCGATCGCCCGCATCAAGGCCTCACCCTTCATCCCCCGCACCGACGCCGTGCGCGGCTTCGTCCTGGACCTGGCCACCGGCCGCCTGGCGGAGGTCGACGCCGCCGCGGCGTGAGCCTCCGCCGTCCGGGCACGTGAGGACCCCTCGCGCACCCGCCAGAGCCTGCTTACCCTTGCTACCTTCCGGTCCTGGGGGATTCACTGGATGACGCCGCACGAGGGGCCGAGCGAGAGACTACCCGATCCGGCCCCCGGTTGCGAACCGTCCCGACCGGCCTCGCGTGACAGATCCCACCACCCCGGGCTGGCCCCGGGGATGGGCGTTCCGATATATTCCTTTCTCGTTGCACGTGGTTGTCGCCGCGTGGAGCGCCTGGAGGATTCGCCTAGTGGCCTATGGCGCACGCTTGGAAAGCGTGTTGGGTGCAAGCCCTCGGGGGTTCGAATCCCCCATCCTCCGCCACCACCCCGGGATCTGAGCGATCCCGGGGTTTTTCCATCCTCCCCTCCGTGCCGCGCAGCAGGCTCCCGATCAGGTCTCCTCCCCATCGACGCCGCCTCCCGCTCCTGCCACGATGACCCCATGCGCACGAACATCCCATCCCTCATCGCCCTCCCGATGGCACTCCTCCTCGCCGTGAGCCTCAGCGCCTGCGACGAGGAGGCGGTGGGCACACCCTCCACTCGGCCCTCCTCCTCGGCCACGGCCGACCCCACGGACTCCCCCAAGGACGAGCCCTCTCAAGGCTCCGACGCCACCCCCTCGGCCACTCCTCAGGCCGACGCCTCCGCCAGTTCCAGCGCTAAAGCGGAGGGCGAGGCCAAGACCGTGAGCATCCAGGATCTCAAGACCGGCAACTGCGTCTCCGAGATGGTCAACGGGACCGAGCAGGGCGGAACGGATGCCACGGGCGCGAAGCTCGTCGACTGCTCCACACCCCATCAGTACGAGGTAACCGGGACGGGGCAGTCCACAGCCTCCACCTACGCCGAGGCGAGCACCTCGGATGAGGTCACCGCCGTCTGCAACCCGGTGCTGGAGAAGTACGTCGGCTCCTCATCCAAGGCCAAGAAGTACCGGGTGGCGGCCCTGACCCCCTCACAGTCCTCCTGGGACCAGGGGGACCACTCGTTGGTCTGCTTCGCCCAGAACCGGGATAACACACCATTGAATAATTCCATCAAGAACTCCTAGTCTGTCCCCAACGAGCAGGACGGCCGCACACGGGCGAACCACGAATGGAGGGGACCACTTCTTCCTTCCCACGCCTCGTGAACACTGTCCAGCCTCCCACTCCGGCCGGGTGGCGACTCTCCGTCTCTCCGTCTCATGTCGCCACCCGGTCCTTATCCCGGATTATTCAGCCGCCTTTCCGGCCGCAACCAGGAACCTGCAGAAAACCGGCACAATGCCGCCATTCCGACTGTTACGGTTCGACCCATGCGCACCCGGACCACGCTCCTCACCCTCCCCGTCGCCGCCGCCGTCACCATGGGGCTGGCCTCCTGCAGCCTGTTCTCCTCACAGACCACCACCGCCACCAAGGACCTCGAGGTCGGGCAGTGCTACAACACGGTGAGCAAGGACTCCGGCGGGGATCATGCGATCGGCGAGGTCGTCGTCGTCGACTGCTCCAAGGCGCACACCTACGAGGTCATCGCGCAGACCACCTTCAGCGACGACATCAAGGAGTTCCCCAAGCCAGAGGCACGTGACTCCCTGGGGCAGGGCTTCTGCCTGGGCGAGGACTTCACCAAGTACGTCGGGATCGAGTCCGGCAAGACCAACTACCAGGTCGAGTACCTCACGCCAGGCGAAGGCACCTGGGCCCAGGGCGACCGCAAGATCACCTGTGTCGTCACCCAGGGGGACAAGTCACAGGTCAAGGGCTCGGCCAAGAACTCCAAGAAGTAGCCCCCTGTCGCCGTCTTTCCGGGCGGCCGCGGCCACCCCGAAACCCTGAACAACACTGAATATCGCGTCGATAGCCTTTCATAAAATGAGGCCAGCCGTCACACTTTTCCGGGAGCGCCGACCCCGATCAAGCGCCGCGTTCTTCCGGAACTTCTCGAGTTGGAGAGGAGGCCGGCATCGCGCGCAGCTGCAGCGCTCGTAATCTCCTGGAGTGACCAGTGACGCCCTCAGTGCACCGCAGCCCGGCGCTCCGCTCGACGACGAGCCCTCCGAGCGCCGCCCTGGTCGCCCGCGCCGTCGAGGCCCCAGACGTCGCCCGGGCGAAGGCGGCAGCCGACCGTCCTCCACCCAGGAAGCAATCCTGACCGCCGCACGCGAGTCCTTCCTGACCCAGGGGTATGAGGGAACCACCATCCGCGCGGTGGCCCGGGCGGCCGGCGTGGACCCGGCACTCGTGTCCTACTACTTCGGCTCCAAGGGGGACCTGTTCGGGGCGGCAGTCAACCTGCGCGTGCGGGCGAGTCAGGAGATCGCCACCGCCATCAGCGGAGATCTCCTCTCGGCCGGCCCCCGGCTGGTGCGCCTGTCGCTGACAGCCTGGGACGACGACGCCGACGGCGCGACCTTCCGCAGCCTGCTGCAGTGGATGGCCACCGACACCCGCAGCCCGGAAGCGATCCAGAACTACGCCACCGAGCAGGTCGCGGCTCCGATGGCCGAGGCCCTTGAGCAGTCGGGCCTGTCAGTCGCCTCGCCGCGCGAACGGGCCACCCTGGCCGGCTCCCAGCTGGTGGGACTGGCCATGATCCGCTACGTGCTGCGCCTGGAGCCCATCGCCAGTGCGAGCATCGACCACCTCGCGGAGGTCGTCGGACCGACGATCCAGCGCTACCTCACCGGCCCGCTGCAGTCCGCGTGAACAGGGTTCGCCCCGGTGACACGTCACCGGGGCGAACACAGGCGTACCGAGGATGTCTCGGGTTCGGCTCAGAAGGTCTCGTAGCGCCCCGAGCTGAGGAAGACGCCGTGGCCGGTCTCAGTGTTGCGGCAGGTCATGCCGGTCTCCTCGGAGCTGCACACCCAGGAGCCGAAGGTGACGGACTGGCCGTACTCCACCACCTGGGGCGAAGAGCCGCCACCGCGGAAGGCCTCATCGAGAGAGAAGGCGCCCTCACTGCGGCCGGCGAGCTGCGGAGTTCCCCCGGAGCTGAGGTCGAACCACCACTTCGGCGAGCCCGCCTCATCCTTGCCGTAGGTGCCGTTGGAGCGGTAGGACAGCACACCGCAGCCCGCGTAGTGGGCGGACAGGTCGCAGCCGATGTTGCCCGACGGCGACACGATCATGGCGGTCTTCTCCGAGACGAGGTTGCCCGGGACGAAGGACGTCGCCTGGCTGGGCTGCTCGTCGGCGGGGGCGGCCGGCTCGGCCGGGTTCTCGGCGGGCTTGTCGGCAGGTGCCTCGGCCGGCTTGTCGGCCGGTGCCGGCTGCGCGTCAGCAGGTTTGTCAGCGGGCTTGTCGGCAGGCGCCTCAGCCGGCTTCTCGGCGGGCTTGTCAGTCGGCTTCTCGGCCGGCGCCGGCTGCTCCGCGCGCTTCTGAGTCTCAGGGGCCGGGGAACTGGGTGTCTGAGCGGATCCGGCATAGGGCTTACCGGCGTCGTCGGTCTTCCCCTGAGCCTGAGGGGCCTTGGAGGCGCCGCTGTTCTGCTGCCCCGGAGCGTCCGTCTTGCCGGGGGCCAACGCTCTAGTGGCGTCGGTCCCGCTGGCGGCCGGACGGGGCTCGTTGGCCCGCGGGCTCGCGGGACGGGACTGGGAGCCGGAGGGCTGCGACGCGGAGGAGTCGGCGGGGCCCTTACCGGTGGGACTGGGAATGCGAGGAGAGGCGTGCCCCGACTTCTGGCCGGAGGTCGCCTTGGCACTGGCCGTCGACTGCGCCTTCGCAGATGACGATGAACCCGTGGTGCCCTGCTGATTGGCGTTGGAGGCACCACCGGACTGACAACCGGCCAGAAGCATGGCGGTCGAGGTGAGAACAACAAGGGACAGGGGAATGGTGAAGCCGCTTCGGCGGACCGCGATGGTCATGGCTGCGGCATCCTTTCGGTCGAGGTCGGTGCAGCGAACACGGTACTAGAGCCGCGAAGCAGAGGGGAACAGTCCGAAGGTCAGGCATGCCGCCGATTTCCGGCATCAGACATCCCACCCTCCCAGTAAACCACCAGATATCGCAGCGATAACGCCAATCACAAAGAGATGACGAAATCGCCGTCCTATCGGCCACATTCCAACTAGTGAGACAGATAACGGAAGCGACTCCCCACCTCGGAGGGGCCCGGACAGGCTGAACCCAGCGGACCGGCGCCCCGGGACAAGTCGATCCTGTCGATGCAGTCGACGTCGTCGATGTTGGACGACCCACGGCTCCCCCACGCACCTACGGCCGCTTCATTCACTAGGATGTTGCCGTGATCTTCAAGGCAGTACGCGAGAGGCCCCCCTACCCCGACCATGGGGTCACCACTCAGCGCGATTGGGCCGTCATCGCACCTCGACAGATCCGCCTGGCCGATCTCACTACCACCCGCGCAACCCTCGATCTGCGCAGCCTCCTGGATGACGACTCCACCTTCTACGGCGACCTGTTCGCCCATGTGGTCTCCTTCAAGGGGGACCTCTACCTGGAGACCGGGCTGCACCGGGCACTGCGTGCCGCCCTGCAGGGGCGCACCGCGATCCACGCCCGCATCCTGGAGGTCACCGAGGAAGGGGTGCCGCGGCTCGCCCCGGCACCGCCGAGCGCCTGATCCTCGCCGGCAGCACCCGGCAACCCGCCCAGCACCCTGGTCCACGGCTCGGTCCCATGTCACATCGAGCCCACCACCACCCGATGAGCGCCGTCGTCCATTACCCTGGTTCGCGTGAGTAGTCCCGCAGATCCGCGCGCCGAGTACCGGCGGCACATGCAGCACCGTCAGACCACCGTCATCGGCGCCATCCTGGCCGTCATGGTGGTCGCGGTCGCCGTGAGCCTCCTGGTATCGCTGGGCATCCTGCCCGCCTACAACCCGGGCTTCTCGCAGCCCAAGAGCACGGCGACCTACGTGCCCCAGACCTGCCCGCCCAGCGGCGCCAAGACCGTCGACGTCACCACGATCGAGAAGATCAACATCTACAACGGCTCGGAGACGGTGGGGCTGGCAGCCACGGTGCAGCAGGAGCTGGAGGAGGCCGGTCTGACCGTCACCTCGGCGAATGACTGGCCGGGAGGCATCTACAACGGCGAGGTCCAGATCATGGCCTCCAAGGGCGGCCTGACCAACGCCTACTCCCTGGCCCAGATCTTCCCCAAGTCCACGGTGCAGCTCGACAAGAGCCTGTCCGACGACGACACCACGGTCTCGGTGGTCCTGGGCAAGGAGTACCTGCAGAACGCACTGAAGTCGGACGAGATCAAGCTCCTCGGCGCCGACAAGCCCATCACCGCCCCCAGCGACTGCGTCCCGGCGGACAAGGCCGCCACGAAGAAGCCCAGCTGACCCCGGGGCCGCCCGGTCCGGGCAGGAGCGTCCCGACGACGACTCCCAGCCTCGATGGCTTCCGCCTCGATCGAGGACGTACTTCTCCGACGAGGACTGCGCTGTCCCCCAGTCGACTGGGAGCTGACCTCAGTCATCTGGAGGAGAAGGACGTTCTGGGCGGTAAACGCAGTTCCCGATTCAGAGCGTCATAGCGCCTGAGACGCCGGCTCACGTGCGGTTCCAGGATGGGGCCGGCGCTCGCGCGGGGCCCGGAGGCCGTGATTCGACGCCGGCTCCACCCTGAGCCTCACCTCGGGCCGGCCTACTCCACGAGGGTCGGGATCCACTGGCCAAGGGTTGTGCGTACTGCACGAAGGCCCCACCTACCCGCAGTACACCCAACCCTCCTCCAGTAGCACCCCACCCTCGTGCAGTACACGCCCCACACCACCCGAGCGACAGCGAGCCACCGAACCAGCCCCCACCGAGGAAGCGAGCAGTACGTGTCGCGTACTCAGCTCTCCCCACCGGCGTCTTGCGCTGCCATGGCAAGAAACCCTCAGGAGCATCAGGCAACGCCCCATGACGCCAGTGGCAGCCGATGTGCCGAACCGAGCACATCGACTGCCACATCTCCTTCCGCTTTCGGCGACGCCTACCGGCGGGGCGGCTCAGGCTCGGCTCTCACCGACCCTTCTCAGCGCCATCGGTGCTCGACGACGTCGGAGCCTCCGCCGCCGAGGCGGCTGAGGGCGAGTGGGCGGCGCGGCTGGAGTAGGCCGGGCCCTCCAGCTCGGTGCCGGCGGGGGCGGAGGCCGGGGAGGCCTGCTCCAGGTTGGTGCCGCGCAGCTTCGAGATCCAGCGCATGGCGTGGTAGACGCCGATGGCCGCGGCCGAGCCCAGGGCGATGCCCTTGAAGGTCATGTCGCCCCAGACCAGGGTGTAGTCGGCGATGGCCACCACCATGGACACGGCCGCCGTGTTGAGGTTGACCGGGTCGGAGAAGTCCACACGGTTCTGCACCCAGATGCGCACCCCCAGCATGCCGATCATGCCGTAGAGGACCGTGGCCGCCCCACCCAGGACGCCGGCGGGGATCGAGGCGATGATCTGGCCGAACTTCGGCAGGAGGGACAGGCCCAGGGCGCTGAGTGCCGCCACCACGTAGGCGGCGGTGGAGTAGACGCGGGTGGCGGCCATGACGCCGATGTTCTCCGCGTAGGTGGTGGTGCCCGAGCCGCCGCCGCTGCCGGCGAGCACGGTGGACAGGCCGTCGGCGAACAGGGCCCGGCCGGTGACGTCGTCGAGGTCCTCCCCGGTCATGGCCGAAACGGACTTGACGTGACCGATGTTCTCGGCGACCAGGACGAGCACCACGGGGATGAACAGGCCCAGGTAGCGCACGTCGAAGGCCGGGGCGTGGAAGTCGGGCAGCCCCAGGACGGGGGCCTTGGCGACGGCGTCGAAGTTGACCTCCCCGCGCAGCACCGCGGTGACGTAGCCGATGAGCACGCCGAAAAGGATCGCCAGGCGCCCGATGAGGCCCTTGAACAGCACCGTGATGACCAGGATCGAGACGATCGTGACGACCGCCGTCACGGGGCCCTTCGTGACATTGCCCCAGGCGGCGGGGGCCAGGTTGAAGCCGATGAGGGCGACGATCGCTCCGGTGACGATCGGGGGCATGAGACGGTCGATCCAGGCCGACCCGACCAGGTGGACGATGATGCCCACCACCAGCAGGCACAGCCCCACCGAGATGATCCCGCCCTGCGCGAGGGCGGCCTTGTGGGGGTCAAGAGGGATGTCGACGAAACTCCCGTTCCTGTCCATGCGCCCGGTCACGGCTCCGATGGGGGCGAGGAGCGCGAAGGAGGAGCCCAGGTAGCTGGGCAGGCGCCCGGAGGTGATGCCCAGGAACAGCAGGGTGCCCACACCGGTGAAGAACAGCGTCGTCGCCGGGTCGAAGCCGGTCAGCAGCGGCACCAGGAAGGTGGCGCCGAACATGGCGACGACGTGCTGGACACCGATGCCGATGGTGCGCGGCCAGGTGAGGCGCTCACCGGGGGCGACGACCTCGCCCGGAGCGATGGACCGGCCATCGCCGTGCAGGCGCCAGCCACGAGAGGGAGAAGAGGACACGAGTGAGCTCCTGCCTAAGCAACGAGGGAATGGCTGCGTCCCGTGGGAAATCCTCTCGCAGGAGACCCGCGGGACGCTCGGCAGGACCCGGCAGAGCCTGCCGGAACTTCAGCATAGCCCCTGCTCGGTGGGCCCGCGGACCGGGCTCCTCGCGGGCACCTTCCGGCCACCTGGCGGCTCCCAACTGATTCGTCCGCGGGAAGGATGCCGTCTGCGGGCGCCGACGGTGCATGATGTGGTCATGAGCACCGTCGGGACCTCCACGCCAGGACAGAGCGCGCCACGCTTCTCGCCGAGCTCGGAGCAGTACGTCGACGGGCTCCCCCAGGGATTCGTCTTCCCCGGAACCGAGAATCTCGATCCGGCAGAAATCTTCTCCGGCCCCGGCTACACCGCACCCCGCCCCCACAGTGACTCCGGGGCGACGGCCGCCCTGGTGTGCGGACTGCTCAGCTTCATCCCCCTCGTCGGCGTCGCCGCGATCATCCTGGGCATCGGTGCGCTGCGGCGCCTGCACCACAGCTATGACTCCGGTGAGGGACTGGCCTGGCTGGGGCTCATTCTGGGAGCCATCTCCGTCATCCTGTGGTCCTGCGTCCTCATCCTCGTGCTGTTCGTGATCTAAAGGCCACAGGGCCACGCCCGCACGGCCACGCCCGGCCAACCGGTCCCCTACAGTGGTCCCGTGAAGCCTTTCATCATGGTGACCACGCGCCCCGAGCACGAGGCGGCGCAGGACGAGTACGAGTCCTTCCTGGCTCAGAGCGGTCTATCGCGCGATGACCTGCAGCACATCGCCCTGGAGGAGGTCGATTTCCTCGACTCCTTCACCGCGGCCGATGTCTCCGGGGTCCTCATCGGGGCCAGCCCCTACAACGCGGACACGCCGGCGGCCGAGAAGACCCGCAGTCAGCTCAACGTCGAGGAGCAGATCCGCGAGCTGCTCGGGGTGATCCTCAAGGAAGGCATTCCCCTTCTGGCCACGGGCGTCGCGCTCCAGGTGCTGGCCGCCTACCTGGGCACCGGGACGCAGGAGGAGTTCGGTGAGGAGCTGGGCGCCGTCGACCTCTTCCTGACGGCCGAGGGCCGCGAGGACCCGGTCCTGAAGGGGCTCCCCCAGGTGGTCACGGTCTTCGCCGGCCACTACGAGGGCGTCGGGGAGGTGCCCGCGCACGCGACCCTGCTGGCGAGCTCGCCGGACTGCCCGGTCCAGATGCTGCGCGTGGGCAGGAACGTCTACGCCTGCCAGTTCAACCCCGAGCTCGACGCCGTCCAGTTCGAGCGGCGTGTCAGTATCTACGACGAGGCCGGTTACGGGGACCCGGACATGAGCGAGGACATCCTCACCCAGGCCCGGTCCTCCGAGGCGCACGACGCCGGACAGATCATCCGCAACTTCGTCTCGTACTTCACCCGCAGCTGAGCTGCCGATCCTTGGGGCCGCACGCCCCGAACGACTCGGGGATCCAGGCGCAGCTCTGGAGCTGAGAGCCACGATCATCAGGACGTTGTCATGACTTACCCGCCCGCCTATCCGCCGCCACAGGGACACAGCGGCCCACCGAGCCCGCAGTACCCGCCGCAGGCCGCCTATGGCTCTGCTCCGGTAAGCGCCCCGCAGGGCGGGGCGACCTACGGGCAGGCGCCGACGCCGGCCGGTCACGGCGCGTACATGCCCCCCGCGCAGAGCGCGATTCCGACCCAGTCGGTATTGCACCCACCCGGGGCGTCCGCCTTCCCAGGCCAGCCCTATCCGCCTGCGCCGGCACATGCCTTGACGCCGCAGTATCAGCCGTACCAGCCGCAACAGCAGCAGTTCCAGCAGTTTCAGCAAGGCGCGGGCTCGGGCACCGGGTCGGCATACCTGAGCGGAGCAGTCACCGCACCGGGCTACCCCTCCTCTGCCAGACCACCGCGGCTGGGCAGCCCTCAGCCAGGAACGACCTCATCACAACCCTTGGGTGCGCCACACCAGGTGCCATGGCGCGGGTTGAAAGCGGCGGCACTGGTCATGATGATCGTTGGCTGTGCCCTTGAGGTCGTCATCTATATCACCTTCCTTCTCACTTTCGCGCGGGGCGATACATGGTGGTCAGCCATCATTCCGACACTCTTATTCATCGTCGCCACACCAGCGATCTGGTGGCATTATTTCGGATTGCGTCGCCTATTCCGCAACCAGCCAGTCACTGAGATGCTAGGGCTCTCACTGTGGTTCGGCTACGGGGTACTCATCATACCCATTGCCGGCACCAACAAGGACCCGTACGCCGGCGTGCAAGACTTCACCATTGTCCTCCTATTCATCGTCACCGCAGTGGGCGCCATCCTCACCACACGCCTCAATCAGCACTTAAGGACTCCGCAGCCATGGCCCACCACCCTGGCCATAGGCGCCTGCCAGTTCGTACTCATCAACAGCGCCGTGCACATTTCATACCTCACCATATCGGCCTACGTGACCATATCGGCAGGAAAGAGCCTCAGCGACCACACAACCAGCGCCTGGTTCATATGGTCGGAATCAGGGGGCGCAGGCCTTTCCGTCACGACAGGGCTACTCATTTTTACCATCGTCACATCCCTGGCTGCCGCAGGCCTGTTCCTGGGAATGCGGCGCCCTTCCAGCACATCCTTCCGAATCGTGTCCACGAGCGCCGTCTCACTATTTACGCTCTATAACATCGTCGTCGTCCTCGCCTACGGGTTGCCCACCGTTGGCGAGTACGCTTTTCAGCCATCCAGCACAGGAATCGTGATGGCGATCATCATCGGCCAGGGAGCCCTCCTCATCGGTTCGACGCTGATGGCCGGACGCCGATCCGCGGCCGCTCCTCCCAGTGGCCACAGCCGGTACCACGATGGCGCCGTGAGCACAGCCGGCCCCCACGGCATGCAGAACCGCTTCAGCAGGCAGCACCGCTCCCAGTCACAGTGGGGGAGCGGGTACTGATCCCGCCCCACCACCGCGGGGTCGGCACACGACATCACCTCGGTCATCGACACCGACCGACAGGTCAAGCACAATGCCGATATGCGGCAGCCACCTCAACCTCAGAGCAGCTACACACCGACACCGTCGGGCACCGAAGGGCACAGCCCGGCGACGCCATACGGCGTGATGCCACACGGGCCGCACACCCCCGTATCGCCACCGCATGCGACCTTCTCGGCAGGCCACAGCCCCCAGAGCGGGCAGCGGGCCCACTACCCCTATCTTTTCCAGGCCCAGGCCGCCCCTCCAACACAGCCGGTGGCGCCGCACCTGTCCAGCATCGGCCAGCCCGCCAGCAGTATCGTCACCAACGGGGCTGATATTGATCCCTATTCGGCAGGGCCCACTGCCAGCTTCCCCAGGTTCGCCCCCGCTCCAACTCCCGGGCCCCTCCCCGTGATCCCGCAGCCGCAGCCGTTAGCGCCGCCAGCACCGGTCAGCGCGCCGCCACTCGTCGTCACCCGCACAACCGCCTCGCCCTCACCCACCCGCTGGAGGCGAGACCGGATCATCGCCCTCGTCACAGCCCTGATCGCCTGCGGTGCTCAGGTCGCGTGGGTCCTCTACGACCTCCACAGGCAACCCAGATTCACCGCCCCTCCGGGCTTCACGCTGGATTTCATCCTGTACCTGCTCTTCTATGCCCTCGGCACCCCGGGCGTCTGGTGGTTCTTCCTTCACTTTTCGTCTCTGAAAGCCATCTTTGAGAACCGCCCGACCTCGGTCATGGTCGCCGCGACTTTTCAGATACTGCTCATCGACGTCTTGATATTCAACGACAGTATCATTGTCACCCCTATGCCGATCCTGTGCCTCCTGACAACCGGGAGCGCCGCAATCGCCGCAACCATCATGAATCAACACACGCCCGCTGCGCGACCATGGTCTGTCACGATCGGATTAGCAGCCAACCTCTTCATTCTCGTCATAGCACTCCATCAGCTGGCGAACTCTGTGAGATACATAGTGGGCGGCACCGACATAAGTGAGCACACAATCAACGTCTGGATGGCGATATCACTCCAGCCGACCCCTTTAGGAGCGCCTCTCGTCGGCGGCATCTTCCTCATGATCACGACGGCCTTGATCACCTCCGCCAGCCTCTACCTAGGTTCTCAGAGCCGTTACACAGTGGCGTTCTCACGCGTCGTCGGCATCGCACCATTAGTCATGGTACTCACGAACGTGTACATCCTCCTCGCCTATGGCATTTCCGTCACTTCCATCAACTCCATGCTCGGTTTTTCCAGCATGGGCCACGGGTTCCCATACGCCTCCTTCCGAGCATGGGGCTCATCGATCCTGCTGGGAGCCATCGCCGTCGGAATCATGGTGCTGCTACACCGACGCACGTCCACCACGAAGCACGAGACGCCTCAGTTCGCACCGGTAGCCACAAACACGCAACAGCCCCAGTACGTGAACTACCGGCCCTACATGTAGGGGAAGCCTCTACCCATCACGCACCCCTCACGACACACAGTGAGCAGAGTCACTCACTTATCCCCATCCGCTGCCCCATCGGTTACGAACTCCTGGTGACGGCGCACTACGTCGGTGCGCCACCACTCACCTGGCCACGTCGCCAGCCCATGCCACCAAGGAGTTCTCCTATGCGTACTCGCAAGATCGTGTCAGCTGCCCTGCTCGTTGCCGCCCTCGCCGTCGGCACCGCCGCCTGCGGCTCCACGAATGCCGACAAGGACAAGATGGAGCAGACCTCCACCCCGAACGGCACCATGAGTGACGGCAAGATGTCCGATGGAAAGATGAGCGACGGCAAGACCGAGGACGGGAAGATGTCGGATGGCAAGATGTCCGACAACCCAACCTCCAGCAGCATGTCGGACGACAAGATGAGCGACGACAAGATGTCGGACGGCAAGATGAGCGACGACAAGATGTCGGCCGCCCCTTCGGCCAGCGCCATGAGCGACGGCAAGTAGACCTCACCATGACCCGAACGGGCTCCGGTCCACATTCACTCAATGAGTGCGGACCGGAGCCTTTCTGATGCCTACCCCACGAAGGTGGCGATCATGACAGGTCGGCGTACTCCTGCGGTACGTCAGCAACAGCCTGGGCTATGGGGGTGTCGCCGTCGTAGAAGGGGATGACCTTACCGATACTGGCCGGCTCGGCGAGCACGGCGGTGATAACGCGGGCGACGTTCCCACGCGACGTCGGCGCCTTCGAGGTCGGGGTGCCCTTGGGGACGCGCGCCACGGTGATAGCACCGGTGGGTTCATCCAGGGTCAGCAGGCCCGGCCCCAAGATCGTCCAGGCCAGGTCGGTGGTCTGCAGGTGTCGGTCTGCCGCGATCTTGGCAATGGCGTAGGCGCGCAGCGGGTGGTCGTCGGGAACCTCGCCGTAGGCGGTGAGGAAGGAGACCATGACGTAGCGCGTGACCCCGGCTGCGGCGGCGGCCTCCATGGAGCGGATGGCGGCGGCACGGTCGACGGCGTCGGTACGCTCCGGGCCTCCCTTGCCGCCGGCCCCGGCGGACCAGACGATCGCGTCAGCACCGGCGAAGACCCGGGTGAGCTCAGCGACGTCGGCTTCCTCGACGGACAGGACCAGCGGGGTGGCTCCGGTGGCGGCAACGTCGGCGGAGTGGTCAGGGTTGCGGATGAGGGAGACGACCTCGTGGCCGGCATCCACGAGCAGCGGGGCGGCCAGCAGCGCGACCTTGCCGTGACCTCCGATCATGACGATGCGGGACATAAGCGAGCCCTTTCTGTACGTTCCCGGAGCATTCGGGGCCGATCAGACACATCGCCCCGGGTGATGCCCCACTATCCACCCCACTTGCACCGTACGCATCCCCTTCCCGCGCTGCACGAACTGGGGCATCGCGCCGACGACGCGGCGACCGTCAGTCGCGGGCGTGGACGGCCACGAAGTTGGCCAGGAGCTTCCAGGAGTCGGAGACGTCGACGAGGCGCACGCGGGCCTGGAGGTCGGCGAGCTCGTCGTCGGCGAAGTAGCCGTGACCGGCGTAGAAGCCGAGCCTGTGGGCGAGGTAGTCGCCGTCGAGCTCGGGGTGGAACTGGGTGGCGTACAGGTTGGCCCCGATCCGGAACATCTGGACCGGGCAGGCCTCACCGGTTCCCAGGACGACGGCGTGGGGCGGCAGCGTCGTGACCGCCTCCTTGTGGGCGACGAAGGCCTGGAAGACCTTCGGGACGCCCGCGCAGACGGGGTCGGCCAGGCCGGCCTCGGTGAGAGTGACGTCGGGGGCGGTGACGGCCTCGCCGTAGGTGGTGTCGACAACGGCGCCCTGGTGGCAGGCGAGCGTGCCCACGCCGTAGCAGGCGCCGAAGAAGGGGAAGTCGGCCTCGACGACGCGGTCGAGCAGGCCGGAGAGCTCGGCCTCGACCCGCTTCTGGGTGGCGGACTTCTTCTCCGCCGGGGTGGAGGCGTTGAAGGGGGAGCCGCCCACGAGGATGCCGGACCAGTCGTCCAGGTCGACCTGGGGCAGGGACTGAGACTCCAGGCGCAGGCGGCGGAGCGTGGACTCGTCCAGGCCGGTGCGCTTGAGGAACGCCTCGTACTCGGCGTCGGCGGGCTCATCGTCGCTGCGGGTGGCCAGGAAGAGGAAGGGTTTCACGAGATGACCTTAACGGGGGCCGGCGGCCTGGGCAGCATCCTTTTCCACGCCGTTCCCAGAATCACGTTCAGGAACCGGCCCGCAGACTTCTGAGGATCTCCTCGACGGCGGCCAGGGTGACTCCGGAGGCCTGCCTCAGGGAGAGCTGCGCCCGCCCGAGGTTCCCGCCGGCGGCCGGGGCGTCGAGGTAGGTCAGGGCGGAGACCGCCACGCCCCTCGAGGCCAGGACCATGGCTTCGGCCACGGAGTCGGTCACGGCGGCGTCGGCACCCAAGGAGACCAGGGCGCGTGACTCGGCCGGGCTCGGGCGCAGGGGCCCGGGCACGAGGGCGACGACGGAGCTGCCGCTCACGCCGCGCAGGCTCCCCAGGCGCTCGGTGAGCGTCGCGTCCCAGCCCGCCGAGACCATGCCGGGGGCCGGGAAGAGGGAACCACCCGAGACATTGAGGTGGTCGGCGACGACGCGCACCTGTCCCGGCGCCGAGCCGCCGGCCACATCACCGGAGCCGCGCAGCGGGGTGGCGCGCGTGACGAGCAGGGCGGCGCGCAGGCGGGCCCCGCTGGCGATCCGGGCCAGCGCCGTCGCACCGCGCGCGGCCCCACCCTCGTACATGCTGGTGCGCCCACGGGCGACGAGGACGCCGAGTCCACCGCGCTCGTAGGACACGAGCGCGTCCTCGTGGCCGGGGGCGCTGGGGGCCTCGACACCGGGCAGGAAGGACAGGCGCACTCGGGCCGAGGGTCGGCCCCAGGCCTGGTCGAGGTCGCGCAGGAAGGCGGGCTCGGCGATGACGAGGAGGTCGTGGCGGGCGCGGCCCGTGGCCAGGAGGATGGAGGCGCCGTCGGGGTCCTCGTCCCAGATTCCTGGCGGGGCGGACTGCTGGACCATGGATTCTCCTCGGGTGCGCCCGGGGCGGGCGGTGGGACAGGGAACGATGGCCGGCGCGGGGCGCCGGTCAGGGTGGAGCGAAGTCTACGCGAAGACGCCGGTGGCCGCCGCCCGTAGCCACCCCACGCTCACCAACCAAAACTTCAGAATCGACGCGGCTCCGGGTCGATTATGAAGATTTTGTCGATCTGTGTGCGGGCCAGGCGGTGCACCGAGCGGGCGGCAGGCTCGGGCGCCCCTCCACGATCTACATCGTGCGGTTGAAGTAGATGCTTCCTCCGATGAAACTGAGCAGCTGCAGCCACAGGACGATGGCAAGGGCAGGCGTCATCGGCCCTCCGAAGGCCCCCACGGCGCCAACGACAACATTGCCGAAGAACCCGACGACACCGGCGAGGGCCCAGGCCCGTTGCGAGGCGGCCCTGTCCCGTTCGTCCTCCCGCTTCTCGAGCTCCCGGACGACGAAGGTCTCGTATCCGAACCTCTTGGCAACAAGCAGGGCGACAAGCGCCAGCATTACGGCCGTTCCCCCGCTGGCGGCACCGTAGAGGAAGCCGTTGCGCATCGGGATCGCCAAGGCAGCCACCCATAGGAGGACCACGATGACGGTGCCGGACGTCATGCCTGCGGCGGCGATCCGCCGTGGCCTGGCGTCCTTCAGGCCCGCCCGAGCACTCGGCATCGAGTCGGAGGAGGACGAACCGGCGGCCGCAGCGGAGGAAGGGGTGGGCGTGGGCGGCGTGGGCTCTGACTCAGACATGGAAGATCTCCTCAACAGTGGTCTCGAAGTAGCGGGCGATGGCGATGGCCAAGGGAAGGGAGGGGTCGTACTTGCCCTTCTCGATGGAGTTGATGCTCTGTCTGGAGACACCCAGGGCGACTCCGAGCTGGGCCTGGGTGAGACCGCGGGCCTCGCGCAGGCCGCGCACGTCGTTATCCACGGCCCTCACCGCCCGGGGCGCGGCGAGACAACCAGCTCATGCCGCAGCCGCGTTCCGGACGGCGCGCAGTCGCGGGGACAGCCACGCGACACCGATGATGGACACGCTGACCATGGCGGCGCCTATGAGGTGAACGACCAGCAGAAGTGGTCCGGTGGAGAGATGACTGGTCGCCGGGAACACGAAGCCCACCATGATGCCGGTGGGGAGGGAGCAGACGAGACCGGCTTGCTGCCCGCTGAGCTTCTTGAGGAGCTCGGGCGCCTCCTCGGCACGGACCTCGGGCAGATGGCGAGCCGAGTACCGGTAGACGAGCAGGTAGAGGACGATCCCGGCGACGATGCCACCGACCACCCCGGCAACGAAGGTGACAGCGGAGGAGGTCGACGACGTGGCGGCCAGGACAGAAGGAGCGGAGACGGCGGAGAGCATGGCGATCATCCCTTGATTAGCCAATCACCCCGAGAGAGGGTGTCATGTTTGCTTGACATGTCCAGTGTGCTTGACAGAGCCGACCATGTCAAGCGTGCTTCACTCGAAGAGTCCGGGCCGCCCAGACTCATCAACAAAAAATTCAGAATCGACGCGGCTCCGGGTCGATTCTGAAGATTTTGTCGATCTGCGCGCGGGCCAGGCGGTGCGCTGGGTGCGTGCGGACCAGCAGCGCACCACCTTCACGCAAACGTTATTGCACACAATGTGCAAGAAAAATGGAGTATCGCTTAGCATCCCGCCATGGCTGAGCGCACGTACACCATTAATGCACCAATCGATCAAGTTCGATCAATCGTTACCGAGTTCTTCACTCAGGAGGGGTGGACTGTCGCGCCCTTCTCCGCCGATACCCTCCAGATCACCCGCGGCAAGAAGGGCATGTCCATCGCCTTCGGCGCCCTCATGGGCAGCAACTTCTATCTTTCGCAGAACCTGCAGTTCGGGACCGGTCCGCACGGCGAGACCCTGGTGCGCTACCTGTCCTCGACGGGGTCGGCCATCATCGGCGGCGCCCTCGGCATGCGCAAGGCCGTCAAGACGCACGCCGAGTACGCCGAGAAGCTCGCCGACGCCCTGCAGGCGCGAGACATCCTCATGAGCGTGCGGTAGCCGCCGCCACCTGCGCGTCTCCCCTCGTCCCTATCCACCCACTGCGCCTCCGGTCCTCCGCCGACCGGGGGCCATCTGCTGCTCAGCTCCCGCCCCCGGTCCGACGTCGGCCCCGTCCACTCCCCCACCGGGCACAATCGGGGCATGACTCGCACCGGGCCGCAGAGCCGCAAGCAGCCTCCGCAGACCGACCCCATCAGGGCGCTGCTCGCCTCGCCGCCGGACCTGCCGGTGGTCGAGGTGCTGCCCGAGCTGCGCGACCGCCTCTCCCCCAGCCCCTCCGCCTCCGACGACGCAGGCGCCGGCGCCTGCCTGGTCCTCACCGCCCCGCCCGGCACCGGTAAGACGACGCTCGTCCCGCCGCTTCTGGCCGACGTCCTTACCGACGTCGCTGCCAGCGCCCCGCAGCATGCCCAAGAACGCCGGCCGGGCCGCGTCGTCGTCACCCAGCCGCGACGCATCGCCGCCCGCGCAGCCGCCCGCCGCCTGGCCGACCTCCTGGGAGAGGAAGTCGGCGGCACCGTCGGATACGCGGTGCGCGGGGAGCGACGCGCCGGCCCGGACACGCGGATCGAGGTCGTCACCGCCGGGCTCCTCCTGCGCCGTCTCCAGCGTGACCCGGAGCTGAGCGGCGTCGATGCCGTCATCCTCGACGAGGTCCACGAGCGCTCCTTGGACAGCGACCTGCTCCTGGCCCTCCTGGCGGACGCGCGCGCCGCCCTGCGCGAGGACCTCACCCTCGTGGCCATGTCCGCCACGCTCGACGCCGACCGCCTGCGCCGCATCCTGGGCGGCTCCTCAGGCGGCTCGCTGGATGGAGCCGCCCCGCTGGTGGAGGTGCCCGGTCGCCTCCACCCCCTTGAGGAGGTGTGGGCGCCGCCGGGGCGCACCGGTCGCCTGGGGCCGCGCGGGGTGCCGCGGGAGTTCCTCGCCCACGTCGCCGCCACCGTGGAGCGGGCCCTGGCCGAGCGCTCCGGCGACGTGCTGGTCTTCCTGCCCGGGGCCCGCGAGGTCGACGACGTCGTCTCCCGTCTGCGCGGTGCGGTCCCTGAGGGCGTGGACGTCCTGCCGCTGCACGGTCGCCTGCCCGCGAGCGCCCAGGACGCGGCCCTGGCCCCGAGCCCAGCGGGGCGGCGGCGCGTCGTGGTGGCCACGAACGTGGCGGAGTCCTCGCTGACGGTGCCCGGGGTGCGGGTGGTGGTGGACTCCACGCTGGCGCGCGAGCCGCGCCTGGACGTGGCCCGCTCCATGAGTGGCCTGGTGACGGTGGGGGTCTCGCGGGCGGCCGGGGTGCAGCGGGCCGGGCGGGCGGGGCGCGAGGGGCCCGGCGTCGTCTACCGCTGCTGCTCGCCGACGGACTGGGCGCGTTCGCCGCTGGCTCCGACCCCGGAGATCCTCTCGGCCGACCTCACCGGTGCGGCCCTGGAGCTGGCCGTGTGGGGTGTGCCCGACGGCGCGGGGCTGGCCTGGGTCGATGAGCCGCCGGCCGCGGCGCTGGCGGCCGCCCGGGAGGCCTTGGAGCGCCTGGGCCTGGCCGGCGCCGATGGCGTGACGCCCCTGGGTCGGGCGGTGGCCGGGTTGCCGGCGGGCGTGCGGGAGGCGCGGGCCCTGCTGGCGACGGCACCGGTCCTGGGGGCGCGGCGGGCGGCGCGGGCGACAGCGCTGCTGACCGCCGACCTGCGCGCGCCCGGCGGGGACCTGACGGCCCTGGCTCGACAGGTGCGCGGCGGCGGGGCCGGGTCGGGGGCCTGGAAGGCGGAGGCGCGCCGACTGGAGCAGGCCTGCCAGCGCGCCGCCGCCGAGCAGTCGGGGACCCCTGAGGCCCCGGGCTCCGCGAGCGGTGGACCACAGGCACCTGACGCGTTGGGAACCTCCGGTTCGCCGGGCACCGGGCGCGGCCGGGAGGGGGCTGGCCGGCCCGACGGCGTCGGCGGGGACGCTCTCGGGGGCGGCGATGGCGCCGGGGCGCACGACCTGGAGTCGGCGGTGGCGCTGGTGGCCGGGACGGCGCAGCCGCAGTGGATCGCGCGACGTCGAGGACCGGCTCCGCAGGCAGGCAAGGAGGCGCACTACGCGAGCGTCGCCGGGACCGGTCTGCGCCTGCCGGCGGGCTCGGCGCTGGCGGAGTCCGAGTGGCTGGCGGTGGCCGGCGTGGACCTGACCAGTGGGCGCGGCGACGCACTCATCCGGGCCGCGGCGCCCCTCGCTGAGCAGGCGGCCCTGGAGCTGGCCGGGGCCTGGCTGACCGAGGAGGAGCGCACCGTCTGGGAGGGCGGGCGGCTGCGCACGGAGCGCCTGCGCCGCCTGGGGGCCATCACACTCACCACCACCCCGGGGCCGCCGCCGGGTCCGACGGCGGTGGCGGAGGCCGTCGTCGCACGGGTGCGCGCTGAGGGGGCCGATGCCGGCCTGGGCGTACTGCCGTGGGATGAGGAGGCGCTCAGCCTGCGCGCCCGACTTGCCCTGCTGCACGAGCACCTGGGTGAGCCCTGGCCGGATATGAGCGATGCGGCCCTGGCCGAGCGGGCCGAGGAGTGGCTGGCACCGGCGGTGACGAGCCTGGCCGGGCAGGCCGGAGGGTCAAACGGAGCAAGCGGGCCGGGAGGATCGGCGTCGGGCTCGGGGGGCCGGCGTTTCAGCCTGGAGCGGCTGGACGTGGCCCAGGCGCTGCGGGCGCTGCTGCCGTGGCCGCAGGCGGCGCGCCTGGACGATCTGGTGCCCGAACGGATCGAGGTCCCCTCCGGCTCACAGGTGCGGGTGGACTACACGGGGGCGCTCGGCGGGGCGGCCGGGGCCGCTGGCTCGGCGGGCTCAGCAGGCTCGGCCGAGGCCGGGCGGGCGGGTCGGCCGGTGCTGGCGGTGCGGGTCCAGGAGTGCTTCGGCTGGGCGGCCACGCCGCGGATCGTGGAGGGCCGGGTGTCGGTACTGCTGCACCTGCTCTCTCCGGCGCGCCGTCCGGTGGCGGTCACCGACGACCTGACCTCCTTCTGGGAGCAGGGCTACCCGCAGGTGCGCGCCGAGATGCGGGGCCGCTACCCCAAGCACGCCTGGCCGGAGGATCCGTGGAACGCACCCGCGACGAGGGGGAGTGGACGACGTCGGTAGGTGGGGGCGAAACTCACCGGGGCAGTCCGAGGACGGCGACGGCGGTTGCCGGCCCGTCAGTCCTGCCAGCACCACCGGGGCACGCCGGGCCCCGACCCGAACCGCTCACGAACCGCCCCGGCCGGCTCACCGGCGCGGAGGGCAACCGCCCGGGCGTCGGGGCCTCACCAGGTGGAGGCGTCCAGGCGGCTGAAGCGGAAGCCGGTGGGGTTGCGCTCGGTGTCGGGGTCGGCGTCGGGCACGACGTATCCGACGATCTGGAGGTTCCAGGTGCCGCGCCCGCCCCACAGGGTGGCCGTGGTGCGGGTGCGGCCGCGCACCACCGGGAAGCCGGCGATGGTGTCGGGCTGGACGGAGACGACCTCGTGGGAGTGGTAGCGCATGGCGCCGTTGGCGATGTCGCCGAGCCACTCGACCTTGGGCTGGGGGTAGCCGGTCATGTGGGTCAGGACGCAGTAGTCGGTGAGCAGGGCGTCGATCGCCTTGGTGTCAGCGGCGACCATGGCGTCGCACAGGAGCGAGTAGAGGTCAGCGGCCGCGCGCGGCGCGATCTCGGAGGCGTGGGGGTGCGGGTGGACCTGAGTGCGGGAACGGGACAGGGTTCGGGATTCGTGGGGACGGCGACTCATAGGCCAAGAGTACGGCCCGACGTCGAATATATGAGGGACCAACAGCGCTCCGTGCGGTTGACAGAGATCAGGCCTCGAAACGAAGCAGCACAGCGAGTGAGAACTACATCACAGGTTGACACTGAATGTCTCTCAATGAGTTACACTTGAGATAATAATATCTCGGGTCAACGCACAGAATTGAGGTGACAACCGGTGACCACGAGCCTCACAAATTCCACACAGACTACCGTGAATGCTTCATCGGAAATCCTTGCGACGACAAGGCTTCTTCGCGAATTCGACCCGAGCGCAGACTCAATGAAGACCCAGAAACTCCTCTACTTCATTCAGGGTTCCTACCTTGCCCAGACAGGAAAGCCTCTATTCCCCGAGTCACCTCAGGCATGGACCTATGGCCCAGTTTACCCCCGCGTTTACTTTGACATTCGAAACAACCGAGGGGCAATTCAACATGCGAACACTTCCATTCTCACAAATGCGCAGCGAGAACTGATTGCTGCGGTCGTAGAGAAGTTCAAGGGAATCTCGGCGACCTCTCTCATGAAAAAGACCCACGAGCCTGGACCGTGGACCGAAGCACGCACAGGCCTTCCCGACGGAGCCTCTTCCCAAAAGAGCATTACACATCAGTCGATGATGCGTTACTTCTCGCGCCCCGGGATGGCAATTGTTTCACCTCACACTTGCTCTGAGAGTCGCTGGGACGAGCTTCCCGAAGGCCTCATGGAGTCCGAGGAGAAACGGTGGGCAGGCCTCCTAGCTCGCCTTGCTTCGTGAGCGGCGATCTGGCATGTGCGCTACGCATTTTTGCCATCAGCTACAATAAGCGCACCTGCGGAGATCAGCATTTACTTATCGGAGCCGACAGACTCAGATCAGCATGCGGCCGACCGTTCCACACTTTCGACGGATATCCCATCGCTCCATCGGTGGCCGGTCGTGCCGCTCTGATTCTTGACGGAATCAATCAAGCCCATCCCTTCCAAGATGGAAACAAACGCACGTCCTGGATGTGCATGATCTATTTCTTGGCTCAATCAGGGTATTTACTTGACTACGAACCCGACGAGACGGCTGAAGATTTTGTTCTTAACCTTGTGAACCATTCGATCACCATTGAGCAGGCAACGGAATGGATCGCTGACCGCCTAGTCTCACGCTCATAGAACAGGACCCATCCGGCTCAGTAGGAACTGCTTGACACCAAACCAGGGACACAGCCTGGGCCCCACCGCGCAAATTTCAAATTCTACCGATCGGAGGCCAGCGCTACTCCACAAGCCCCCGGCCCTCGTGCAGTACGGGCGCCTCACGACGTCGAGCAGCCACCGGCCATCAACACGGGCAGCGCCGCAACCGGCAACGCGAAGGGCCCGCCGCACAGCTCCTGGCTGCTCGGCGGGCCCTCCCGTGGCGGTAGCGCTGGGATTCGAACCCAGGGTGGCTATGAACCACACAGACTTTCGAGATCTGCACCTTCGGCCGCTCGGACACGCTACCTCGCCCACGAGGTTACACGGACGTTGCCCCGCTCCCCAACGCAATGTCCTGCGGTATCAGTCACGACCGACGTCGTGCCCGGCAAGCCCCGGGGCTCACCGAGCCCGGCGGGCCCAGCCGGCGGGGCCCGTCAGCGGCGGTCGGCGAAGAAGGCGGTCAGGAGGTCCTGGGACTCCTGGGCGCGCAGGCCGGCGCGCACCTCGACCTGGTGGTTGGCGCGGGTGTCGCGCACGACGTCGCGCACCGAGCCGCAGGCCCCGGTCCGCGGCTCCCAGGCCCCCAGGACGAGTCGGGCCACCCGGGCCAGGACGATGGCGCCAGCGCACATGGTGCACGGCTCGAGGGTGACCACGAGGGTGCAGCCGTCCAGGTGGGAGTCGCCCAGAGCGGCGCCGGCGGCGCGCAGGGCGCGGATCTCGGCGTGCGCCGTCGGGTCGTGCTCGGCCTCGCGGGCATTGGCGGCCTCGGCGAGGACCGCCCCCTCCGGCGAGAGCACGACAGCGCCCACCGGCACCTCCCCCGCCGCGCCCGCCGCCCGGGCCAGCTCCAGGGCGCGCAACATGGCGGCGTCGATGACCGGGCCGGCGGCCGGGCTGAGGGACGGCTTGATGACCCTGCCGCCGCCCCGGCCCCCGGCGAGACCCGCCCGCCCACCGGGCGCGCCGGCGTCGGAGCCCGGGCTGAACCGGCTCGGCGGCTGCGTAGAAGGTGAAGACGTCACGACTTCATTATCTCGTTATAGGCTCCCGACGACATGCCCGGGCTCGGACGGTCAGCCGTCCCACCGGTCACCGGCGGCCCCGGCGCCGCGCCCCGGGCCAGCACCCCAAACCCCGCCACGATCCCATAGAAGACCCCACGAAGAACGGAGCAGGTCGGTGAGCCGGTCCCCCGAATCGAGCGATGAGAGCGAGTCCGCGCCAGGCGGTTCCGTTCCGGGAGCCTCCCGGCCGGCCCCGTCGTCGGACCGCTTCTCAGTGCTGCGGCTCCCCGGCGGATCCCTCCCCGGCACCCTGCTCGGCAAGCTGCCCGGCAAGGAGCCCCTCAACCCGGTGGTGTTCTTCGTATCGGCCACCATCATCGCGATCGTCGCCCTGGCCGCGCTCATCGCCCCCGACCTCGTCAAGAGCGCCTTCGGGGCGGCCGTGACCTGGACGAGCCGATGGTTCGGGTCCTTTTACATCCTGCTCATCACGGCCGCGCTCGTCTTCATCCTGGGGCTGGCCTTCTCCCGCTTCGGGCGCATCCGCCTGGGCCCGGACAACTCGACGCCGGACTTCTCCACCTTCGCCTGGACGGCCATGCTCTTCGCCGCCGGCATCGGCACCGAGATCCTGTTCTTCGCCGTCGCCGAGCCGGTCGACCAGTTCGTGCACCCGCCCACCGGCGACGCCCAGGCCATCCCCCCGGCCGCCCGCGCCCGCGAAGCCATCGTCCTGTCCCTGTTCCACTACGGCATCTCCGGCTGGGGCCTGTACGCCCTGGTGGGCCTGGCCATGGCCTACTTCGCCTACCGACGCCGCGATACCCTCACGCTGCGCTCCACCCTGCGCCCGCTGCTGGGGCGGCACACCGAGGGCGTCATCGGCGACATCGTCGACGCCGCAGCCCTGGTCGGCGGGGTCTTCGGCATCGCGGCCTCGCTGGGGGTCGGCGTCGTCCAGCTGAACGTGGCCCTCAACATCCTGTTCGGGCTGCCGCAGGGCTTCCCCACCCAGATCGGGCTGACCGCCCTGGCCGTCATCATGGCCACCGTCTCGGCCGTCTCCGGCGTCGACCGAGGCGTGCGCGTCCTGTCCACCATCAACGTGCTGCTGGCCATCGGCCTGGCCCTGTGGGTGCTCATCACCGGTGACGCCGCTTTTCTCATCGACGCGCTCATCGGCTCCATCGGCGACTTCTTCACCCGCTTCCCGCAGCTGACGCTGGAGACCTACGCCTACAACCGTCCCGATGACTGGCTCAACGCCTGGACCCTGTTCTTCTGGGCGTGGTGGATCGCCTGGGCGGCCTTCGTGGGCATGTTCCTGGCCCGCATCTCACGCGGCCGCACCATCCGCCAGTTCGTGCTCGGCAGCCTCCTGCTGCCCTTCTGCTACATCCTCATGTGGGTGGCGATCTTCGGCAACCACGCCCTGGACCTGGTCATCCGCGGCAACGGCGAGTTCCGGGACATCACCCTGGAGCGCCCCGAGCAGGGGCTGTACTGGATCCTGGAGCACCTGCCGGGCCAGAAGATCCTCATCGCCCTGGCGCTGTTCGTGGGGATCCTCTTCTACGTCACCAGCGCCGACTCCGGCGCCCTGGTGATGGCCAACCTCTCCAGCCGTATCCGCTCGGCGCGTCAGGACGCCGCCGCCTGGCTGCGGATCTTCTGGGCCGCCCTGACCGGGATTCTCACCATCGCGATGCTCGTGGCCGGCGGCATCCCCATCCTGCAGCAGGCCACGATCGTCATGGCGCTGCCCTTCTCCGGGGTCCTCATCCTCATCATGTACACCCTGTGGCGCTCCCTGAGCACCGAGGACACCTACAACCAGGCCCTGAGTCAGGCCAACAGCAACCGGGCCCTGGGCTTCAACGGCTCGGCCGCGGGGCTGGAGCAGACGCCCTGGCGCGAGCGCCTGACGCACACCCTCAACTCGGTCTCCCCCGACGAGGCCGGCAACGCCATGGAGCGGCGCATCGTGCCGGCCCTGGAGGCGGTGGCCACCGAGCTGCGCAAGGAGAACGTCTCCGCCGAGGTCTTCGTCGAGGGCCCCGAGGCCCAGGACCCCGACGACGAGCGCACCTTCCTGGGGCGCGCCAGCCTGGTGGTCTCCTCCCACCCGGCCACCGACAGCGGCGAGGAGCAGTCCAGCTCCATCGACTCCTTCCGCTACGTGGTGCGCATGGTGGTCACGCCGGTGCCCGCCTACGGCTTCGCGGTCCACGAGGCCGACGACCTCACAGTGCGCCTCGAGGTGCGCCCGCACAGCGGCGGCCAGGGCTACGACGTCGTCGACTGGAACTCCGACCAGGTGGCCCACGACGTCCTCGACCACTACGAGCGCTGGCTGGAGTACGTGGGCACCTCCGAGAAGAGCGAGTCCCGGTTCTCCCGCCGGCTCTGAGGCGTACTCCCGCGCCCGCTGTCGGGCCTGCCCCGGGCTCGATTCCTCCCCGCCATCGACCGGTCTACCCCGGCCCACCGTCTCCTCACCGCCGTCTCTCAGTGCACCCCCAACACTGACGGGGACATTGCGCGCAGCCGGGGACTCTTTCTTCTGGGCGGGGGCATCCTGCGCGTGCGGGGACGGGATTCCTGTCCCCGAAGGCGTCGAAGGTCCCCGGCCGGAGTAGACCACACCTGGCCGCGTCGAATGTCCCCGCCAGACATGGCCGCCGGTAGCCGGATGCGGCCACCGGCGGCCCGAGGTCAGTCCGCCTCGACCGTGTAGGAGGCGAGGCGCTCCTGGAAGGCGGGGTCGTAGTGGTTGACGACGCCCTGTCCCTCGTCGAGCGCGGCGATGGCCCGCATGTCGGCGTCGTCGAGCTGGAAGTCGGTGACGTCGAAGTTGGTGACCATGCGCTCGCGGTGGACCGTCTTGGGGATGACGATGATGTCGAGCTGGATGAGGTAGCGCAGGGCCACCTGGGCGGCGGTCTTGCCGTGCTTCTCGCCGACTGCGGTGAGCACCGGGTTGGTGAAGATGTTGTTGCGGCCCTGGGCGAGCGGCCCCCACGACTCCAGGGCGGTGTCGTACTTGGCGTACCAGGCGCGGTTGTCGGCCTGCTGGTTGAAGACGTGGGTCTCCATCTGGTTGACGGCCGGCGGCACCTCGACGTGCTGCGCCAGGTCCACGAACCGGTCGGGGAAGAAGTTGGAGACGCCAATGGCGCGGACCTTGCCGGCGGCCAGGGCCTTCTCCATGGCGCGGTAGGTGCCGTAGTAGTCGCCGAAGGGCTGGTGGACGAGCAGCAGGTCGATGTAGTCGGTGCCCAGGCGGCGCAGGGAGCCGTCGATGGAGCGCGCGGCGCGCTCCTCCCCGGCGTTGGAGATCCACACCTTGGTGGTCAGGAAGAGGTCCTCGCGGGGCAGTCCGCTGGCGGCGACGGCCGCGCCCACGCCCTCCTCGTTGCGGTAGGCCTGGGCGGTGTCGACGTGGCGGTAGCCGACCTCGAAGGCCTCGAGCACGGCGCGCTCGGTCTCCTCCGGCGGGGTCAGGAAGACGCCGTAGCCGATCTGCGGGATGTCGACGCCGTTGTTGAGAGTGATGGTGGGGGCGGAGCCGTTGGCCATGAGTTCTCCTTCGATGCGGTCGGTGTCAGCAACCTAGCCCCGCAGGCGGGCGGGATGTCGTCCCTTTCGCGCCGGGCCCAACTGGCGTGCGGGCTGCCCGGCGTGCGCGTGGCGCCCATGCCCAGCCACCGACGGGGACATCCTGCGCGGCCGGGGACTTTTCCTTACGGCCAGGGGCATCTCACGCGTGCGGGGACCGGAATCCTGTCCCCAACGGCGTCGAATGCCCCCGCCCGGTGCAGACTGCACCCGGCCGCACAGAATGTCCCCGGCCGCACAGCACGGGATGGGGCCTGCGGGCGGACCCGCCACCCGTGAGAGAGACGTTGGGTGTCTGGGAGCGGTTGGGGCGGGGTTGTGCATCGGGAAGCGGTGGCGCGCGGTGGCCGAAACGGCCCCTACGGCGGGCCCGATGTCCAAATCGGATACAAAGGGCTCTGCCGGAGTGAAACGGGCGAAACGAAACCGCATGATTCCGCGGTTCTCATGCAGCCCTGAAGAACGCGAAGCGTCCTTTGTATCCGATTTGGACACAACACGGTCAGCGTCGCAAGATCTCAGCGGGGACACCGGCGGCAACTCCGACGCCAGCGACGCATCCAGTCCACCGGTGCGACGTGACCCCACCGTGGGCGCGCACGAGGCCCGCACGCGTTGCGACGGTGCGAACCCGGCTGCGGCATTAGGCTGTCCCCATGCGCCTCCACGTTGCCGACCACCCCCTCATCGACCACAAGCTCTCCGTCCTGCGCGACGAGAGGACACCGTCGGCGGTCTTCCGCCAGCTGGTGGACGAGCTCGTCACCCTGCTCGCCTACGAGGCCACCCGCGAGGTGCGCACCGAGGAGGTGGAGATCCGCACCCCCGTGGCGCTGGCCCAGTGCCGCCGCCTGGCCGACCCGCGGCCGATCGTGGTGCCGATCCTGCGCGCGGGCCTGGGGATGCTGGAGGGCATGACCCGCCTGCTGCCCACGGCGGAGGTCGGCTTCCTGGGGATGAAGCGCGACGAGGACACCCTGGAGGTGGAGACCTACGCCAACCGCCTGCCCGATGACCTCTCGGGCCGCCAGTGCTTCGTCGTCGACCCCATGCTCGCCACCGGTCACACCCTCGTGGCCGCCATCGACTACCTGCTGGAGCGCGGGGCGCGCGACGTCACCGCACTGTGCCTCATCGCCGCGCCCGAGGGGGTCAAGACGCTGGAGGATGCGGTCGGCGAGCGCGCGAACGTCACGGTGGTGACCGCCGGGGTTGACGAGCGCCTCAACGAGCACGCCTACATCGTGCCCGGTCTGGGCGACGCCGGGGACCGCCTCTACGGCATCGTCGACTGACTCACCGCTCCTCCCGCCCGCGTCATGTCAACGACGCGGGCGGGAGGCTGATGTGCTCATTCTGTGACCTCGAGCCATAGATTTCGTTAGGCTCGGGAGACATGACGATGGGGCACTCACCTTCTTCCGGCGACTACGACGCGACAACGGCCCTCAGCAGGTTCGCCTCGCCGCAGGACCTCGAGCGGATCGCCGAGACCCGTCCCGACCTGCACTCGATCCTGGCGACCAACCCGTCGATCCCGCCTCGGGTGCGCAAGATACTGGAGCGGTCCGACGACGCCGTCGTACGGGAGGTGCTGGCGCGCCAGGCCGGTCGTGGTGCTCAGCCGGCGCGGCCAGCACAGTCTCCTGTCCCGGGCGAGATCGGCCCGATGGCTCCGACGATGGCGGTGGGGACAGCTGGAGCGGCATGGGCGCCAGCCCAGCAGGCGGCGTCCACCAGCTCTGGGTACGCGCAGGTTGCTCAGGAGTATGGCGGTCACCAGCTGGGGGCGTCCGGAGCGGCACCGCAGGCAGGTTCGCTTCAGGGGCCCTCCCCTCAGGGGTATGGGGCCGTGGAGCCTCAGAGCCCGCAGGGCCCGCCCCCGCAGGTCGCTCAGGCGGCGCAGCCCGTCGCGCCGCCGCCAGCCGGCCAGGGGTATTCGGCGCCCTCGATGCAGGCAGCGGCTCAGCCCCTGGACCAGCAGACCGCAATGCCGCCCGGGGTGCCGAGCCGGGTGCCGTCGGAATACGTACTGGGCCGCGGCCAGGCTTATGACTCAGGGCAGGCATCCGGTCCGGGGCAGCCGGTCGCACCGGCCTATGAGACACCAATGTATGCGCCGCCGGCGCAGGCCCCGAAGAAGCGCCGTCTGCTCAAGGTGGTCGCTGTCGTTCTGCCGATCATTCTCGTTCTGGGCGCTGGAGGTGCGGCCGCCTGGTACTTCCTGGGGCGCAGCGAGGTCTACTTGGGTTCAACGTACGTGACTCCGTCGAATGCCTGGACCAAAGGTGCGGACAAGGCCTGGAGCATCGACGTCGCATCCTTTGAGGATCCTTTTGTTTTCGGGGATCATCTCCTGACAGTCGACAAGAACACTGGAGAGATCACCGCTTACGGCCCGCTGGGCGATAACATCAAGGAAACATGGAAGACCACCATTGACGACGAGGACTTCACGTCATCATACGATGACTCACTCGCTCTCATGCAATGGGGCAGCAACACACTGGTCTACAAGTCCACCCTCATTGACCTGAAAACCGGAAAGACCTCAAAGGCACCCTGGGGTAGCAGCAACTCCGCATTAATCGTCGGCGATACCGCCATTTTCTGCAAGGAAAGCGACAAGTGTACCGCCTGGGGTGCGGACAAGAAACAGAAGTGGTCGCGCACGATCGCCGGGGCGGGAAGACCCTTTGACTCACTGACCACATACAGTACGACCTTTCTAGTCAGAGACAATCAGCGTTATCTGGCACTGTTGAACGCCATCATCGACATCGATAGCGGAGAGACCCGGTTCCTCGGCGGAGGCTCGAAGGCCGACTCAGACTTCATAACCTGGTACTTCCAGGACGGTTGGGGAACTCTGGAGGCAGAGGACAAATCTGATTCCGATTCGAGTTCGTCAGCCGACCAGGAGTACAAAGTGACAGTTTATGATTTCAAGGGGAAGAAACAGGGCAGCTATCGACAGAACCTGCCTTCAAAGGAGACTGTTGTCGAGGAAGATAAAAAGCTCCTCACAGCCGAGGAGCATCGCACCTACTTCAAGGACCAGGACTTCAGTGACGCCAGCCTGACTGCAAGATCAAACAGCGACGGCTGCGTCACCCGGATCAAGCCCAAGCAAGGCAGTTCCTTCAGTGTTCCGGAGGCGGACACAAACACCATATCCTCCGGGTGCCCGTCTGTGGCGAAGAGCTCTCAAGATGGCAGCATCGTCAAGCTGATGATACTGGGCAAAGGGGACGTCAACCGGATCAGTGCGCTCATGAACGTTAAGACCGGGAAGGAAATTAAGTTCAGCGGAATCGACTTGGAGAATGAGGATACGCTCATCATGGCCAAGCCCGACCTCGTCATCGGCTACAACAAGTTTGACGGCAAGGTCATCGGTTTCAAACCGGCCTCCTAGGGTGGTGCCGCTGCGGCATTGATACGGCGCTTTCAGTGACGTTCCGCATGGTCGGGCGCGGTCTACTCCAGCCTGGGATACCTCACTCACAGGGCGCCCGGACTCCTGTCCCGACGGCGTCGAACGCCCTCACTCTCGCAGCTCCACGCCACCCTTGACCAAGAGGCTCCGTACCCGCGTGATGGAGTATCCCGACTGTGTCGAAATCTGTTGAACTGACGCCCCCTTCACGTACTCATCGGCCATGATCCGGGCGACGCGATCCGAGAGCCAGTCGCTCATCTGCTCATCGGATTCCAGGTCAGGCAGGGGGTCGATGTCGCCGCCGGCGTATCCCCGCTGAGCCTTCCCCTGCGGCGTGATCTCTTCATCCGACTCATTACCCCACACGGACCAGCCGGGTTGCGCGTAGCGGGCGAACATCTCCAGGTACGGCCCCGGCGAGCATGACTCAATGAGGTCGTACTGCTCGTCGGGCTTGCGACTGTGCTCACGCTTGCGCGTCTCGATCATATTGACCGTTGAGCGCCCCGGCGCCAACGTTCTCAAGGATCCTTTGACCCCGAACAGGATCGGCTCTGTGACATTGCGGAAGTAGAAGCCGACGCCGCGGCCATCCGGCCCGCCGTCCTTGCGCCGCTTCGCCCAGATGATATTCGAGACGTAGCGGAACCCCCATGCCTGCATGACCTCCAGGCCCTCCGGAAGCAAGGCGTTGGGAACCCACAGGTACAGGTGGGCATTCACTGCGGTCACGTCACCGACCGGGAGCTCTTTGATCTCCTCGAGGGACATCGTCCCGTACCTGCCCAGACGACGGTGCTCGGGAGCGACCTTGCCGGTTCGATTGGTGAACCGCCACGGAGGGTCGGCCAGAACGGTCTGGAATCCTCCTTCTACCGTAGGAAGTGGAGCGATTTCCGCAGAGGATTCCAGAGCCTTGGACACCCGTTAGATGTACCAGAGATAGATCTGGTTTGTCACCCATGAGGCTTTTACGTGGATGGGGACCACTCGCGTCCCATGTCATCAAGCCGGACTGCTGGCAGTTCCGCGCTGAGGGCCGGCTGGACTGGCGCGGATCGCACCTGCCTGCGGCCGCAGACGACCGTGTCTCCGACACCGGCGGGGACATTCCGCGCGGCCGGGCGCCGTGCACTCGGTGGGGTCTGGTGGTGGATGCACCACTCGTGGGAGGGGTGTTTTGTGTCTGGTTCTGGGGTTGGTCAGGATGTGCG
>NZ_JBGEVE010000019.1:0-45091 GCF_048514265.1 Actinomyces sp. SKVG-SVH-4(1)
CTCCGGCAGCGGTCACCGTCCCGTCTGGTCGCGATACGGTTCCGTCATGGAGGGCGCAGGCGATCAGGCCCCGGTGGTCGCGTGGATGGAGCACCACCAGGTGGTCCTGTACCTGGGTGCGCTCGTGGCCGGCGCCGTCCTGGGGCTGGCGGCTCCCGCAGCCAGCAGCCTTCTGGAGGCGGCTGTCTCCCCGGTGCTGGTCACGCTGCTGTACACGACCTTTCTCGGTGTCCCCTTCCATCGCCTGCGGGCCGCCTTCGCCGATGCCCGGTTCATGGCGGCGCTTGTGGCGGTCAACTTCCTCGTGGTGCCGGCGGTGGTCCTGCCTCTGTCCCGGCTGGTCGCCGATGAGTCGGGGCTCCTGGCCGGCACTCTCCTGGTGCTCCTGGCGCCCTGCGTCGACTACGTCATGGTCTTAACCCGACTGGCCGGCGGCGCATGGTCACGCATCCTGGCGGCATCTCCGGTGCTCATGCTCCTCCAGGCCCTCGTCCTGCCACTGTGGCTGGCCCTCGCTGCCGGCTCACCCGGGGCTCAGGGAGGTGGTATCAGCTGGCGGCCTTTCGCGCAGGCCTTCGTCCTCATGATCGCACTGCCCATGGGGTTATCGATCCTCACGCGGCGCGCCGCACCCCGGGTCCGGTCCGCCGACCGGCTCGCTTCAGCAGCGACGGCGCTCATGGTTCCGCTCATGATGGCGACCCTGCTGCTCGTCGTCGCCTCCCAGGTTCCCCACGTCGCCTCCCGGCCCGACGTCGTCGCCCGGGTTGTTCCCCTCTTCGTGGCTTTCGCTCTGGTGATGCCGGCTGTGGGAGATGTCGCCGGGCGCATGGCTCACCAGGGACGCCAGGAGCGCCTGGCTATCGCCTTCTCCGGGACCACCCGTAACTCGTTGGTGGTTTTGCCGTTGGCTCTCGCGCTGCCCGATTCCATGGGGATGGCGCCGATTGTGGTGGTGGCTCAGACGTTGGTGGAGCTCGTCGTCATGGCAATCGGTGTCCGTCTGCTTCCCCGCCTTATTCGATAGGGGAGTGTGGGGAAGAAACCGATGCAATGATGATGCATTGATGTCAATGATGCAGAAGAACGACGTGGCCTGTGGGTCTCGGACTGCTCCGAGCCCCACAGGCCCCTGTCGTTGAGGGTGGCATCGCCCCTGGATCCCATATTCCAGAGGAGACTCAACCCTCCTTCGCCAGAGCGGCTCGCGCCGAGCTCCCTATCAACTCGGGCGGCCTCGAAATCCGATCGGTCATTGGGCTCCCCAACCCTCGCGACCAGTTCCGTCCGGCGGCGGTCACTATGTAACCCACTGCTCCTGAGGGAGCACTTCAATGTACCTGAGAATATTCTGGGAATCTAGTTGCGGAATTTGTTTCGTTTTCTTGGGGCTGGAGAAAGCCTTTTCAAAAGCGGGAAATATTGTCAATCTTTGATGTATTTTAAACGTATAGGCAACCCTTTTGTGTTGATTCTCGTCGGTGTTGTCCCGGAAGTGCCGTGTATTGTTCAGCCGTCCAACCGTTAATCAACGGGCGGAAGGTAGTGGTTGTCCGGCTCAGGGCGCCGGATGCCGCCAGCCCCCGATCTCTTCAAGGAGCAGTTGCCTATGCCGCAGGTCACCGGAGCCGTTCATGAGGTGGGTGTCGACCAGCTCTTCTTCTCCACCACTGATGCACGTGGCGTCATCCGCCACTCGAACAACGTCTTCATCGAGCTCTCGCGCTACCGGCGTGATGAGCTCTCCGGCGCCCCGCACAACATCATTCGCCACCCGGAGATGCCCGGTGGCGCCTTCAAGGCCATGTGGGACACCCTCAAGGCCGGCAGCCCCTTCGCTGCCTACGTGCGCAACCTCGCCGCCGACGGCAGCGAGTACGACGTCTTCGCCACCGTCACCCCGCTGTCCGACGGCGGCTACCTCTCGGTGCGCACCCGACCGGTGTGCTCCGACCTGTTCGACACCGCCTGTGCCATCTACCGCGACGCCCGCGCCACCGAGGACCAGGCCATCGATGGCGGGGCCAACCGTCGGGCGGCGGCCGAGGAGGGGCTGGGCCGTATCGCCGAGATGCTGGCCGGAGCGGGCCTGTCCTCCTACGAGGAGTTCCAGAACACGGCCCTGCCGGCGGAGGTGGCGCGTCGTGAGGAGCTCTCCGACGGTATCCCGGTGCGCCCAGACGCCACCGGGGACCTGCGCGTCATGCTCGACTCGGTCACCAGGATCGCCGCCGGGCTCGACTCGTGGATGTCCGGTCAGCAGCAGCTCGCCGAGCTCTCCGCCTCCCTCAAGGCCGCGGGGAAGGGACTGACCCGAACCCTGGAGGACCCTCGCCTGAGCGCCGCGCACATCTCCGCCCTGGACCGCTCCGACCCCCGGGTCAAACCCCTGGCCGACCTGCTGGACCTGTGGACCCAGATGCAGGGCCTGGTCAGTCCCCTCGTGGCGAGGCTCGTCGACACCCTGGCCCAGCTCGACACCAACGGCGCCCGCACCCGCTTCCGTATCGCCCTGGCCCGTCTGCACACCACCATCAGCTCGCTGTTCACCGTCGAGCTCATCGACGGCGTCGGAGACCCGCAGTACTCGGCGCAGGCCATCCCCGACCTCATCGAGTCGTTGCGTGAGGGCATCGCCGAGATGGAGCGTCAGACCCAGGCCCACAGTGCGCTCGCGGCCCAGGCGGTCGCCTACATCGGCGAGGCCAGCCGCATGATGACGATCCCGAACCAGCTCCTCATGCTGTGGACCGGATCGGCCGCGTCGAGCGACCCGGAGCTGCCCGCCACCGCCGCAGAGCTCTCCAGTGCCGCCTCCGGCGTGGTTGAGTCCGTGGGCCGTCGCCTGGCCGAGCTCGATGACCTTGCCGCCCGCTGCCAGGCCGCTCATGTCGCCGACAACTTTGCGGAGCTGAAGGAGGCCCTGGACTCCTTCACGACGGCGGCCGGTGCCGTCGCCCCGAGCTGAACCGGTTCGGCGCCGGTCGGCGAACGTATCCGTTCACCAACCGGCGCCGCTGCGCTGACCGGAAGCCGATCGGGCGCTGACGGGGTCGTCGTGACCCCGGCGGGCCTCAGTTCTGGCCGGGCCCGTCGCCTGGCCACAGGTGAGCCGAGGTGTCGGGGACAGCTGTGTCGGAGAATCCCGTGGACCCGCTCACAGATCCCGTCGGTGAGCCGTACGCGTAGGGGCCGGGCTGCTGCGGCCCGGTGGAACCGGCCGCGCTCGGGGGTGCTGAGAGGGCGCCCTGTCCGACAGACGCGGTTCCCACCGGAACGGGCACGGGAACGGGGGAGGCCCAGCGCAGCTCATCGCGAGGGACCTCGTAGACCACACCGGGGTAGCGACCGAACTGCTCCTCGCTGGGCACGGCCGAGGAGGTGGAGTCCAGCACCGCGAGCATCTGCTCCGGCGTCGGCCACGAGCCGGACGGCCCGCTGCCGCTGGGAGCCGGCGGCGGGAACCACGCCGTGAGCTCCGGCGGACGGATCATGATCCGCCCCGGGCGGGTGCGGTCGCGCAGGGCGTGGGCGCGCCAGGTGATGACCGGGTGTGTGGACCGCCAGACGGTCATGTGGAGCCACAGTCCCTTCTCCCGCGTGGCGCGATCCGCCAGGGCGTGGGTGTTGACCTCGGCACCCAGGTACTTGCCGCCGGAGAGCACCCCCACCACCCCGGGCACACCCGCAGGCGCGTAGGTGTAGCCGTGGTTGTCCGCCGTGTACTCCTGGGCCCGAACCAGCGCTTTGCCCAGAAGCGGGACGTTGAGGCCGAGGGTGACGAACAGCAGGCGCAGCATGGAGATGTGACCCGCGGCGAGGTGCCCGACCTCGTGCCCGATCACGAAGCGCAGCGCCTCAGGGTCGCGGGCCCGGCCACCGATCTCGAACATGTCGGAGTGGACGACCACGAAACGCCGGTAGCCGTGGCCGGCCGCGAAGGCGTTGATCTGACCGTTGCCCATGGTCACGTAGGCATCGGGGACCCGGCGCAGGCCGAACTGCTGGGCTGCCTCGACAACCATCCGATAGCCCTCCGGGAACTGGGTGGGACTCATCTGGACCGCGGTCGCGCGGAGCTTGGCGTACAGCATCGCGCGCGCCACCCACAGGATGATCGGGATGAGGGGCACCAGCAGGAGGAACTGCATGCCGCTGTTCTCCTCACTGAGGAAGAAGTCGCGAACCTGAGCCCCCAAACCGGTGGGTTCAGGCACGGCGACCAGCCAGATCACCAGGGCGATCCACACCAGGTAGGCCAGTGCAGTCGCCATGCTGGTCGCGATCAGGAGCGGGATCTCGGCGGGGTGACGCAGCTTGCGGATGCCCTTGATGCCGTGAACGGTCGCGCCGTTGAACATCCGGGGGCGGGAGGGGGGCACGGCCGGCGGCGTCGAGCCAAGGGGACCGGGGACGGTGGATGGAACATGTGGTGGCATGACGGCAACCTAAACGACTCGCCGCTGGATTCATCTCCTGCCCCAGGAGGATCTTCGCCTCCGGCTTATCGGTCGTCTGGTGGGAAAAGGTGTGGTTGATCGATTCCCTCAAACGGCCTTGTCGCTCCAGCGGTCCAGCAGGAGGCGGGGATCGGGCGGGACCTGACGCCGTCGATCGCAACCCCGTAGGCTCCTGCGCGTGCCACACTCCTCCCCGCCGTCTTCGCCGTTCTTGTCCTCGCAGCCCCTGCCCTCCCTGTCCGGGAACCCGGACCACACCGTGCCCTGGGGCATGCAGATCGCCGTGCGCTACGACAAGGTCCACCCGCCCCGGAGGATCGACGTCGCCGAGGCGGCCGCCCGCGCCGTCGTCTCCCTCCTGGCCTCACCCGCCGCCGCCCCCGGCGGGCCGTGGAACCCGGCCGTCGACTACTGGCGCGACGGGCGCATCCGCAAGCTCGTGCGTCGGGCCCGCGGCAAGCGCTGGGAGGAGGTCCAGGGCATCGACGGCGTCACCGTCACCCAGGACGGTCCGGCCGGCTGGGGGCAGGCGGCCGCCCGCGCCTTCGTGCCCGGGCCGGTGCGCCCCCTGCCCGGGGCCCTGGCCAAGACCCAGGTGGAGGGCACCCACTTCCCGCCCGGTGATGAGCTGCCCCCACCGCCCGCCGAGATCACTGCGCGCGTCGCCCAGGATCCGGCCGCGGCCGAGCGGATCGCGCTCACAGCGGCGTCGGCCTCCACCGGGGCCCTTGTGACGATCGAGGTGACCCCCCTGCACGAGATGACCTCGGGCAAGCTGGCCGCCCAGTGCGGCCACGCCGCCCAGCTGGCCTGGGAGAGCAGCGCCATGCCGCCCACCCTGAGACAGGCCTGGGCCGAGGACGGCTACCGGGTGCGCGTCGTCGTGCCCAGTCGGGAGCAGTGGGAGACCACCACCCGGCCCGTCAGCGTCACCGACGCCGGCTTCACCGAGCTCGACGGCCCCACCGAGACGACTCGCGCCTTCTGGTGAGGGCGCGGTACCTGGGTGTCCCTTCGCGCAGGGGCACCGGCGACCCGCCAGACATCCTCCATCAGCCCGTCATCGCCGCCAGGGCGGCCAGTCCCCGGACTCCCGCCCGGGCGAGCGTCTCAGGAGCCGTGGCGCCCTGAATCGGGAACTGCGTTTCCCGCCCAGAACGTACTTGTCCTCCAGATGACTGAGGCCGGACCCCAGTCATCTGGAGGACAACGCAGTCCTCGTCGAAGAAGGACCTCCCCGATCGGATGCCTACTGGGACTGCTCCTCGGGCTCCGGCACCCCGCGGAACACCCACAGCCGGATGAACACGTAGAGGTAGATGCCCTCGCAGCAGGCCGAGATGACGCGCGCCAGCTCGGCGTTGACCCCGAACCAGTGCAGCAGTGAGGACAGCCCCAGGATGAAGATGACGTACTGGCTGACGACCCCGGCCATGTAGCCCGCCCCCTGCTGGACGACGTGCCCGTGGGCCTGGAAGTTCAGCCACCGGTTGAGCAGGAATGAGTAGACGGACGCGATGGCGTAGCCGACCGTGACCGCCACCGGGTAGAACCAGTGGAGGTGGTTGTAGAACACCCAAAGGCAGGTGATGTCCAGGAAGAAGGCGGAGCCGTTGATGATCGCGTAGCCGATGAAGGTCACCGGCAGCCGACGGCGCACGAAGCCCGGCAGGACGGAGTGGATCGCCGTGATGAGGCGCAGGAAGACCTCCGGGGCGCGGCGGGTCGTGGAGGCGGAGGACTCGACGGTGGACGCAGCTCCTTCAGCGGTGGTGGTCCCGGGGGCCCGGTCGTCCGTCGCGGTTCCTGCCATGAGGTGTCCTTCCCTGTGATGGCTCCTGTCAGGGGGAGTCTTCCCCGACCGCGCCGGTTGGGCAAGTTCCGAAAGGAGGAGCAGTGGCCCGCCGGCTCATCCGTGCGGCGCAGAGGCGGCCGGCGTCAGGGCCTGGGCGACCTCGCGGCGCAACAGCTCGCCGCCGGCGTCGGCCGGGTGGTGGGTAGTGCGCAAGCCCACCTCGTGGGCCGCGGCGATGTTGGTGGCGCTGTCATCGACGAACAGGGCCTGGTCCGCCTCCACCCCCGCCAGCTCCAGCAGCCGGTGGAAGTAGGCGGCATCCGGCTTGGCCACCCCCAGCGTGCAGGAGTAGCCGTCGATGTCGCACAGGCCGTCATAGCCCAGCTGCTCACGCATCCAGGCCCGACGCTCCCACTGCTGATTGGTGGCCAGGACCGTGGTGTAACCCGCCTCGCGCAGGTCCCTCACCACCTGCCAGGCCACAGGGTCGGGCGTGGCCCGGTGCCACATCTCCAACAGGTCCGATGCGCGCAGCTCCAGCCCCAGGTTGCTCACCACCCGCTCCAGCAGCTCGGTGAGGGTCTCCCGACCTGCCAGGGCGTCGGTCTCACCGTCGATCATGGCCTGGGCGAAGGCGGGTCCGCCGCCGCGGGTCAGCGCCTCGACCCACGGGGTGCCGATGAGCTGCAGAACGCCGTCGGCATCGAGCAGGACGGCGCGCACGGGCGTGGACGAGGCGGGCGGGATGACTGGCTGAGAGATGCTCACACCCCGATTCTGCCCTACCTCACGGTGGGTTTTCTTGGGAGGTCGGTCGGGGTGTGGGGCGCACCGGTGGAAGACTGGGGCCATGACTGATGCTGCCAGCACCCCCACTCGTGACGCTGCCGAGATCCTGCGCGACGACGACGCCTACACCGACTCCCTCATCGACTTCGTCACGGCCTCGCCCAGCTCCTACCACGCCGCCGCCGAGGTCGCCCGCCGCCTGGAGGAGGCCGGCTTCACCCGTGCTGACGAGACCGTCACCTGGCAGGAGGACCTGCCGCGGCGTGGCTACGTCATCCGCGACGGCGCCATCGCCGCCTGGGCTCTGCCCGAGACGCTCAACCCGGGGGCGGGCGTGCGCATCGTCGGCGCCCACACCGACTCCCCGGCCCTCAAGCTCAAGCCCGCCGCCGCCCTCGTCCGCTCCGGCTGGCAGCTCATCAACGCCGAGGTCTACGGCGGCCCCCTGCTCGCCTCCTTCCTCGACCGCGAGTTGGGCCTGGCCGGACGCCTGACCACCCGCGACGGCGCCGTCCACCTCGTGCGCACCGGCCCCATCGCCCGCGTGGCCCAGATCGCCCCGCACCTGGACCGCAGCGTCAACGACACCCTCCACCTGGACCGCCAGACCCACCTGCTGCCCCTGTGGTCACTGGCCGAACCCGACGCCGCCCCCGACGCCGTCGAGACCCACCTGTGCGAGATCGCCGGCATCGACCCGGCCGAGCTCGCCGGCCACGACGTCCTGACCTACCCCACCCAGGCGCCCGCCCGCTTCGGCCGCGACGGAGAGTTCCTGGCCTCCTCCCGCCTGGACAACCTCTCCTCCGTCCACGCCGGACTGGTCGCCCTCGAGGCGCTCGCGGCCGCCGGGACCGAGCCCGCCGAGCCTGTCATCCTGGTCGCCTTCGACCACGAGGAGGTCGGCTCGGACACCCGCTCCGGGGCGGGTGGCCCCTTCCTCGAGACGCTCCTGCGGCGCCTGGCCCGGGTCCTGAGCGTCAGCGGTGACGGCCTCGAGGCCCTCATGGCCCGCTCGACCTGCGTGAGCGCCGACGCCGGGCACTCCGTCCACCCCGCCTACTCCCACCTGCACGACCCCGCCGTCCAGCCGCTCATCAACCACGGGCCCCTGCTCAAGATCAACGCCCAGCAGCGCTACGCCACCGACGCCGCGGGCGCCGCGATCTGGGCGCGGGGCTGTGCCGCCGCTGGCGTGCCCAGCCAGGACTTCGTCTCCAACAACGCCGTGCCCTGCGGGTCCACCATCGGCCCCATCACCGCCACCCGCCTCGGCATCACCACGGTCGATGTCGGCGTGCCCCTGCTGAGCATGCACTCGGCCCGCGAGATGGGCGGCGTCAAGGACGGCCCCTGGCTTGCCCAGGCCCTGCACGCCTACTGGCAGGGGGCCTGAGCATGGCGGGGAAGCAGGCGGGCCGCAGGGGCCGGTCGGACTCGCCGATCCGCGCCGCCGGCGTGCACGGCGCCGACCCCTGCCCCTGCGGCAGCGGGCGCACCTACGCCCAGTGCTGCGAGCCGCTCCACGACGGCGCCCCGGCGCCCACCGCCCAGGCCCTCATGCGCTCGCGCTACACGGCCTTCGTCGTCGGCGACGAGGACTACCTCTTCCGCACCTGGCACCCGCGCACCCGCCCCGAGGGGCCCTACTGCCACCCCGGGACCCGGTGGACGGGACTGACCATCCACGAGACCGTCGGTGGCGGGGAGGACGACGAGACCGGCATCGTGGAGTTCACCGCCACCTACCGCAGCGGCGACGGGCGCGGGGGAGTGGTGGAGGACGCCATGCGCGAGCGCTCCCGCTTCACCCGCCGCGCCGGCCGCTGGCTCTACCTCGACGCCGTCGGATAGCCCGTCGCGTCCGGCGATCGGGGCCCGCTTCGGTCCCGATCCGGTCGACTCAGCCGGCGTCGGTCACGACGATCTTCCCCACTGCGCGCCCGCTCTCGATGAGGCGGTGAGCTGCCCGTATCTGCGCAGCATTGCGAGGCGTGAGCGTCTGGGACGCAGTGCCACGGATTCTTCCGCTGTCGATGAGCTCGGCGATGGTGGAGAGGATGTGGTGCTGGGTGATCAGATCTTAGCCGTGCCTGGGGCGGGCGAACATGAACTCCCAGTGCCATGAGATGGCCTTGTCCTTGAGCGCGTACAGGTCCAGGTCTCGCTCGTCGTCGATGGCGACGATCTCCCCGAAAGGACGAACCACTGTGGTCAGCAGCGGCACGCGCCCTCGGCTCTGCGGGGTGAAGACGTATTCGACGCCGTCCGGTGCGATGGCGAGAATCTGCTGCGCGAGGTCCTCGGCGAAGTGGTCCACCACTGCGTCGGCACCCAGCGACCGGACCCAGTCACGGGACTCCTCGCGTGAGGCAGTGGCGATGACGGAGACATCAGTGAGGGCCTTGGTCAGCTGGATCACCATGGAGCCCACCCCTCCTGCGGCTCCCAGGACGAGGATCGTGCCTGTGGAGTCCCTGCTCAGGTGGAGCTTGTCGAAAAGAGCCTCCCACGCGGTGAGGGAGGTCAGGGGCAGTGCCGCCGCACTTGCATAGTCCAACGAGCTCGGCTTCGGTCCGACGATGCGTTCGTCCACGAGCTGCAGCTGTCCGTAGGAGCCGGGACGCTCCAGTGCTCCGGCGTAGTAGACGTCATCGCCGGGCTGGAAGAGGGTGGTCTGCTCGCCGACCGCGATGACCGTCCCCGCTGCATCCCATCCCAGGATGCGTTCCTCGCCGCCGGTGTGGTTGAGGGCGGCGCGCACTTTGACGTCAACGGGGTTGACGGACAGTGCCTTGACCTCCACGAGGATGTCGTGGCCAGTGGGAGCCGCCGGGGCGGGGACGGTGGCATCGACCAGGACATCCGGGATGTCCACCGAGCCTCCGGATCGAGTGACGACAGCGGTCATGGTGCGTCGGGTGTCAGGGCTGCTTGAGGGCATCGATAGCTCCTTGCTCTCCTTGCTCATCGGCTTGTGCCAGGTTCGACGGATGTGCACCGTCAACGAGCACAGACCGTAGTCAGAAGAAAGTGGTTACCCGCAACGACCTCTACTATGAAAAAGATAGTGGGGTGCTGGTGAGCTGGCCGTGACGGCGTCCGAATGCCCAGGGACTCGTGGGCGCGCCGTAGGCCCGCAGCACCCTGAGAGTCCGATGTCGAGGGCTCAGGTGCGTTCCCGACGAACTGTGCGCAGTGTTGATTCCCCGGGGCGTGGCCCTGGGGAATCACCTTCATATCGACACGCGACCTAGGGGGTCGACCTCGCGTGAGTCAGCGCATGCGCGTATCGGGACTCGGCCCATTCCCGAAGCGCGAATACCGGTTCGACGGCGCTCCGGCCGACCTCCGTCAGGGAGTACTCCACGTGAAGAGGAACCTCCGGGATCACCTCTCGGTGCACGAGTCCGTGGTCCTCCAACCGGCGCAGCGTAGCGGTCAGCACCTTCGGCGAGATTCCTTGAAGGCGCCGTTGCAGCTCCCCGAAGCGCAACGGTCCCTCGGCCAGTGCGCCGATGGCCAGCGCGGACCACTTGTTGGCCACGACGTCCAGAAGGTCGCGGCACGGGCACTGCGAGGAGTACACGTCCCCGCGGTGCCTCTGCGTGCTGCGCACCGTCGAATCGCTGCTGCCCAAGGATCTACCTCCAGAAGATGGATACGTCGCATGCGACTGAGGACTTCCCAGGAGATAGTACTGGTGTCGGGCGGTCCGAGGACTCGCTCAGCTCCAGGTGCCGCGCCAGTACTGGATGGGCCAGGGGGCCTCCTCCCAGGAGCGCGCCCCCAGGTCGGCCGCCCAGCGCAGCGGCAGGTAGGGGTCGCGCAGGGCCGCCCGGCCCACGGCGATCGCGTCGGCCTGTCCGGAGATGAGCGCCTGCTCGGCCTGGGCCGCGTCCTCGATGAGACCCACGCCCACCACCGGGACGTCGCTGCCGGCCACGGCCCGCTTGACCTGCTCGGCCAGCGGCAGCTGGTACCCGGGCCCCACCGGCACCGCGGCCGGGACGTTCCCGCCGCTGGAGACGTGCAGGACGTCAACACCGGCCTCCACCAGCTCGCGGCTGAAGGCGGCGGTCTCCTCGCCGGTGACGCCGCCCTCGGCCCAGTCCGAGGCCGACAGGCGGATGTCGAGCACCGTCTGCGACCCGATGGCCTCGCGCACGGCCCGCACCACCTCGAGCGGGAAGCGCTGCCGGTTCTCCACGCTTCCGCCGTAGGAGTCGGTGCGCTGGTTGGACAGGGCGGAGCGGAACTCGTGGATGAGGTAGCCGTGGGCCCCGTGGATCTCGACGACGTCGTAGCCGGCCTCGACGGCGCGCCGCGCGGCCGCCGCGAAGGCCTCCACGATTCGACCGATCCCGGCCTCGTCCAGCTCGCTGGGAACCGCGTGCTGGGGGAAGGGGATCGCACTGGGGGCCAGCAGCTCCCAGCCCTCCAGGGTGCCGGTGCGCGCGCCCTCCACCTTGGGGCGCCACGGAGGGGTCCCCGACTTGCGCCCGCCGTGCCCGATCTGGATACCCGCCAGGGCCCCGCCGGCGTGGATCGCCTCCACCAGGCGGCGCTGGCCGGCGACCTGCTCATCCGACCACAGCCCCAGGTCGTTGGGGGACAGGCGCCCCTCCGGGGTGACCGCCGTGGCCTCCACGATGACCGTGCCGAAACCGCCCACCGCGCGGCTGGCGTAGTGGACCACGTGCCAGTCGGTGACGATGCCGTCCTGCGCCTCGACTGAGTACATGCACATCGGCGGCAGCCACAGGCGGTTGCGAGCGGTCAGCCCGCGCATGGTCATTGGCTCAAGAATGCGCAGCGCGCTGGAGGAACTCATGACCTCACGCTACTCTCCCGACCACTCGGCCGACATGGGGCGGGAATCACCCGTGCGATGGCGCCATGGAACCCATAGGCTCCCGGGCGTGATCTCGCGTCCCGTCCCCGTCACCGACCCCCGTCACCGGCCCGCCCCCATCACCCACGGCCCCGACGACGTCGCCCTCGTCTTCGAGAGCGGCGGCATGCGCGGGGCCTACACGGCCGGACTCGTGCGCGTCATGCTGGAGGCGGGGCTGTCCTTCCCCTGGGTCGGGGGCATCTCAGCGGGCTGCACCAACACCTGCAACTTCGTCTCCCGGGACACCTGGCGCACCCGTGAGGCCTACCTGGGACTGACCACCGACCCCCAGGCCGGCGGCTGGGGCAGCTTCGTGACCGGCAAGGGCTACTTCAACTCCGAGCACATCTACCTGCACACCTCCGCCCCTGACGAGTCCATCCCCTTCGACTGGGAGACCTTCGCCGCCTCACCCACCACGGTGCGCCTGGGCGCCTTCCGCTGCGACACCGGCGAGGAGGTCTACTGGGGCCTGGAGGACATGCCCGCCATGGCGGACCTGCTGGTGCGGGCCCGGGCGTCGTCGTCGATGCCGGTGCTCATGCCCATGGTCGAGGTCGACGGCGCCCCCTACGTGGACGGCGCCGTCGGGCCCACCGGCGGCTTCGCCATCGACGCCGCCCGCGTGGACGGTTACGACAAGCTGCTCGTGGTCATGACCCGTCCCGAGGGCTACCGCAAGCCGCCCATGCGACGCCACGAGATCGAGATTCTCCAGCGGCTCTACCCCCGCTACCCGGCCCTGGTCCAGGCAGTCATCGACCGCCCCGAGAACTACAACCGCACCGTCGAGGAGCTGGAGCACCTGCGCAGCCAGGGGCGCGCATACCTCTTCCGGCCCGAGCGCATGCCCATCGCCAACGGCGAGCTGCGCTACGACCGCATCGTCACCGCCTTCGAGGCCGGACTGGCCCAGGCCCGCCGCGAGCTTCCCGCCATTGAGGCCTTCCTGGCGAGCTGAGCTCAGTGCGGCAGGGCAACGCCGTAGCGGTCGATGTCCTGGCCCTCATCGAATCCGAAGGTGATGATCGGGGGTACCGGCCTGCCGCCGTCGAGGGAGGCGGCCAGCAGCTCCAGGACGTGGCGCTCGTGCGGCGGGACCGCCTCGGGCAGGTCGGTCAGTGAGAACCAGCGCAGACCCGCGTTCTTGGCCGGCTCACGCACGGCCGGCGTGCCCGTCCAGGTCCGCAGCGTGAAGAACAGGTCGATGCGCTGCTCCAGGGCCGCGCCGCCCAGGTCATTGGTGCGGTGCATCGCCGTCAGCGCGTCAAGGTCCTTCGCCTCGACGCCGATCCCCAGCTCCTCATCGGTCTCGCGCACAGCCGTCTCCAGGACGCTCTCGGCGGCCTCGACGTGCCCCGAGGCGCCGCAGGCCCAGTGCCCGTCCATGTAGCCGGTGTTCCGCCTCAGCTGGAGGAGCACCTGGGTCGCGCTGCTCGCCGCTGCGGCATCCTCGCCCACGGCAACCGGATCGGGACGCAGGAGGTAGACGTAGGCGGCGGGAACGAGGGTGAAGGAGTGGGCTGCCATGGCGACCACCGTAGACCAGGTGCCGGAGCGGAGCCGGACCGGCGGGGGATATGAGGAGAACGGTCGGGATACGGGAGACAGGGACTCATGAAACCATCAGGAATGTAGGCGATGCTCCGGTGCAGTCAGTCATCAGTGGCCGTCTACGGCAGCTTTGCAGCGTGCCCGTCCTGGGTGGGGCATCTGAGAATCACCTCGACGGTAACGCTGCCGGCTCGACGTCGGACAACTAGGATCCACCCTGGGGTGACGGGAGATCTCGGACCCAGTCCGCGGACCCGACGTCGCCGCCGACCGCCAGTCGTCGACACGATCAATGATGACCGATGCCGACCTGAGCCCGACCGACGCCCCGTTGACGTCGATTGACGACGCTGCTTGAGGAGGACCCGATGCAGACCAGCCTTACTCGGCTCACAGCCGACGACGGAACGCGTCTGGTCGTGCACATCTGGCTCCCCGAGTGGCTCATCGACGGCTCCCTCCTGGTGGCCGACGCCCCCGAGGCCGATTCCCCAGCGCCCACCTCGGCCGCGCCGCGTCCGCAGGTACCCGGCGCGGCCCGCCCTCGGGGCGTCATCGTCATCGCCCACGGCATGGCCGAGCACGCCTCGCGCTACGCCCGCTTCGCCGCCTCGGCGGTGGAGGAGGGCTATGCGGTCCTGGCCGGCGACCACCGAGGCCATGGGGCCACCGCCGCCCCGGGAGGCTTCGGCTTCGTCGCCGAGAAGGGCGGCTGGGAGAGGGTCGTGGCCGACATGGGCACCGTCCTGGACGCGGCTCGGCGGGCCTGGCCCGATGTTCCGGTCTTCCTCATGGGCCACTCCTGGGGCTCCTTCCTGGCCCGCGACCTGGCCGCGCGCCGCGGCAACGAGCTGGCCGGCCTCATCCTGCTGGGAACCGGCTCAGGAACTGGTGCGCTGACCCGTCCCGCCGCCGCGGTCTGCGCCGGGGAGTCCCGGCTGCGCGGCCCGCGCCACCCCTCTCGGCTGCTCAACGCGCTCGCCTTCGGCCCCTACCAGCGCCACTTCGCCCCCAACCGCACCGAGGCCGACTGGATCAGCCGGGACGTTCACGAGGTCGACCGCTACGTCGCCGACCCCTGGTGCGGATTCGTGTGCACCGCCAGCTTCTTCCGCGACCTCGTTGCCGGAGGAAGGGCCGTCAACACGGCCGCCCACGCCGCGGCCGTGCCTGCGGGGCTGCCCATGCTCCTGGCCTCCGGTGACCGGGACCCGGTCGGTGCCATGGGCCGGGGTGTCCAGCGCTCCGCCACCCTCTACCGCCGCGCCGGCGTGCGGGAGGTCTGCGTCATCCTCTACCCGGGCGGGCGCCACGAGCTGCTCAACGAGACCAACCGGGACCAGGTCACTGGCGACATCCTCACCTGGATCGACGGACACCTGCCAGAACTGTGAGAACCGACGGGTGATCGCGGGTTTCAAGGCGGTTAGCCGCGTCATCCTTGTAGGAAACCTACAAGTTGTGCGGTGGCTCTTCGGTGGGAACCGGTCGTTCGTCAGCTCTGCGATCCCCGTAGGGTGGAGCCATGGTCACCAAACCCTCCTCCACGTCAGCCGCCGGTAGCCTCGCCCACAGTTCCGCACTCGCCCACGTTCGTGACGCCGGGCTGGTCCTGGCGGGAACGCTCGCCCTGACCCTCATCGGCCAGATCGTGATCCCCCTGCCCTTCACTCCGGTGCCGATCTCCATGGGCACCTTCGCAGCCCTTGGCGTCGGAGCCGTGCTCGGCTCGCGCCGTGGCGCCCTGTCCGCGATGCTCCTCGGCGCCCTGGCCGCTGTTGGGGCTCCGGTCCTTGCCGGTTGGACCGGGGGCACCGTCGTGACCTTCGGTTACGTCATCGGCTACACCCTCATCGCCGCTATCGCTGGACGCGCCGCCACCGTGTGGTCGCGCCACTCCGGCTCCGCAACCTCCCGGGTCGCCACCGGCGTCGCCCTCATGCTGCTGGCCTCGGCCTCGGTATACGTCCCGGGCCTCATCTGGCTGAAGGTCGCCACCGGCGCCAGCTGGAGCACTGCCCTGAGCCTGGGCCTGGTGCCCTTCATCGCGGGAGACATCCTCAAGTCCGTGGTCGCCACCGGCCTGCTCCCCGCGCGCAGCCGCCTTCGCTGACCGCCTGACGACGCGGGTCGGACCCTCCGTGTGCCCCGCCGGGCTCCGCGCTCGGCGGGGCACACGGGCCTGAGGGCCCGCTTCGGGGTGGTCGGAGGGGGTTAGAGTGCCCGTATGAGTCAGCCCGAAAGGCGGGCCGTACCCGTCCTGTCCGTCATGGACATGGTCCCCGTCAGCGCCGGATGCAGCCGCACCGACGCTCTTACCGACATGATCGCCCTGGCTCGAGCCGCCGACGCCGCCGGCTACGAGCGCTACTGGTTGGCCGAGCACCACGGCTCCACCACCTACCTGTCCTCGGCGACCATCGTCCTCATGGGGCAGGTCCTGGCCGCCACCGAGCGCCTGGGTGTCGCCTCCGGCGGGATCATGCTGCCCAACCACGCCCCGCTCGTCGTCGCCGAGCAGATCGGAACCCTGGCCACCCTCTACCCCGGCCGGGTCGATCTGGGACTGGGGCGAGCCCCGGGCACCGACCGGCGCACGGCCGCTGCACTGCGCCGAGGGGCCTCCGATCCGGGCCGCTTCGCCGAGGAGATCCTGGAGATCCTCACCTACCTGGGTGACGAGCCCGTGCCTGAACGGGTCCCCGGCTCCCTCCTCCTGGGCGCCCCCGGCCTTCCCGACGACGCCCTCCACGCCCCTGAGCCCGGCGGCCCCCGGGTGCGGGCCATCCCCGGGGAGGGCACCCGCCCGACCGTGTGGGTGCTCGGTTCCTCGGTCAACGGCGCCCGCGTGGCGGGCCGGCTCGGACTTCCCTTCGCCGTCGCCTCGCACTTCGCCCCGGTCCAGGCGGAGGCGGCGATCGCCACCTATCGCTCCGTCCTGGAGTCCCCTACTGAAGGCGCCCTCGGCACCCAGGGCGCGCCGGACGTCCCGCGGGTCGCGGCGGCCGTCAACGTCATGGTGGCCCCCAGCCAGGAGGAGGCCCGCCTGCTGTTCAGTACCGCCATGGCCGCCGCCGCCCGCATCGTCGGCAACCGTCCCGGGCCGCTGGACCCGCCCAGCCAGGACCCCGAGGCCTGGCGCGCCTACGCGCCCGGCCGGGAGGGAGCCGTCGAGGCGGCCATGTCCCTGTCCTTCGTGGGCACGGCCGACGACGTCGCCGCCCGCCTGCGTGAGCAGGCCGCCCGGTGGGACCTCGATGAGATCCTGGTGGTCACCTACGCCCACGACCCGGCCCTGCGGCGCCGCTCCTACGAGCTGCTCGCCCAGGCCTGGAACGCCTGAGGCCACCGGGTTCTCACGGTTTGACGCGGGTTCCACGTGTCGATCCTGTTTCCATAGCAAACATAAGATCTCCACCTGTGGGCGGCGCCTGAGCCCCTCAGTGCGCCGGAAGCCCTCTGATCCAGTGACGAATCCCCGTCGGTTCCATGCCCCATGGAGGTCGCATGAACAACGCCCTGACAGTGTCGCGCCGTGGCTTCGGGCTCGGCGCGGCCGCCTTCGGCCTGCTCCTGGTCTCAGGATGCTCGCGCGGATCGAGCTCGACAGGAGGCGGGCTGGGCAGCGGCAGCGGCAAGCTGACCCTGGCCTACAACTCCGATGGCCCCCACAAGACCTGGGCCGAGGCCGTGTGCCACTCGGTGTCCAACGTCCTGGGCATCACCATGGAGCCCCTGCCGGTGGCCCAGTTCTCCGAGATGCGCTCGGCCATCACCAAGCACACCCTTCTGGGCGCCTTCCGCTCCGGATGGTTGGCCGACTATCCCTCGCTGGAGAACTTCCTCAACGCCACCTTCCAGACCGGCGCTGGCGCCAACGACTCCCAGTACTCCTCGAAGACCTTCGACGACCTGCTCGATAAGGCGGCGGCCGCCACCGACCCTCAGACCGCCTACGGCTACTTCCGTCAGGCCCAGTCCCAGCTCTTCGCCGACCTGCCCGGCATCCCGTTGTGGTATCAGAACGGGATCGGCGGCTACTCCCGCAACGCCTCCAACGTCGACTTCAACTGGACCGCCACCCCGGTCTACGAGGAGGCCCGCTCCAGCGCCAACGGCGGCGTCGTCCTGGCCAATCTCTCCGAGCCGCAGAACTCGCTGCTGCCCACCAACACCAACGAGGCCAATGGTGGGCGCGTTCTCGACCTGGTCTTCGCCGGCCTGATCCGCTACGACAAGGACGGCAAGGTCATCAATGAGGTGGCCTCCTCCATTGAGACGACGGACAACCAGCATTACACGATCACTCTCAAACCGGGCTGGACCTTCTCCGACGGCAGTCCGGTGACCGCCGACTCCTTCATCAAGGCATGGAAGTTCGGCGCCCTGCTGTCCAACGCCCAGCTCGGCTCCTCCTTCTTCGAGAGGATCAAGGGCTTCTCCTACGACGAGGACTCCGAGCTGACCGGGTTGACCAAGGTGGACGACCTCACCTTCACGGTCGAGCTGAACGCTCCGGCGTCGGACTTCAAGATCAGCCTGGGGCACTACGCCTACTACCCGATGCCGGAATCCGCCTTCAAGGACCCCAAGGCTTACGGCGCCAAGCCGGTGGGCAACGGCCCCTACCGGCTCGTCTCCTGGGACCACGACAGTCGGATCGTCCTGGAGCCCAACCCCGCCTACGCCGGTGGGCGCACGGTGGCGAACAAGGGCATCACCTTCAAGCTGTACACGAGCCTGGACTCGGTCTACAACGATCTGCTCGCCGACGCCATCGACATCGCCGACGGAGTCCCCGACTCCTTCCTGCCCATCTTCCAGAAGCAGTTGGGCGAGCGCGCCATCAACAAGCCGGCCGCCTTCTACCAGGGGATCGCCATCGACGTCACCCACGAGCACTGGAAGATGGACGAGGAGGGACGCGCCCGCCGCGCCGCCATCTGCCGGGCCATCGACCGCAAGCTCATCTGCGACAAGCTCTACTACGGCACCCGCACGCCCGCCAAGGACTTCACCGCCCCCACCGTTGCGGGCTGGACGCCGGATGTCCCGGGCAACGAGGTCCTCACCTACGACCCGGACGAGGCCAGACGCCTGTGGGTGCGGGCCGAGGCCATCTCCAAGTTCTGAGGGAGGAAGAAGGAGACATGCTTCGCTACGTCGCACGCAGGCTGCTGCAGATGGTCCCGGTGTTCTTCGGTGCCACGCTGCTCATCTACGCCATGGTCTTCGCCCTGCCGGGCGACCCGATCGCCGCGCTCGGGGGCCAGCGCTCGCTCAGCCCCGAGGTGATCGACCAGATCAAGGCCAGCTACCACCTCGACAAGCCCTTCATCGTCCAGTACCTGCTCTACCTCAAGGGACTGTTCACCCTGGACCTGGGCCAGTCGCTGCGGGGGACCGAGTCCGTCCTCGACGTGCTGGTGCGGGCCTACCCGATCACCATCAAGCTCTCCCTCATGGCCCTGGCCTTCGAGGCCATCGCGGGCATCGGCTTCGGCCTCATCGCCGGGGTGAGGAAGGGCGGCTGGTTCGACGCCACCGTCCTGGTGCTCTCCCTGGTGGTCATCGCCGTTCCCACCTTCGTCATCGGCTTCGTCCTGCAGTTCATCGTCGGGGTGCGCCTGGGATGGCTGCCGGTGACCGCAGGCGAGAGCCCCGGCTTCACCGAGCTCCTCATGCCCGCGGTCGTGCTGGGTGCTGTCTCCTTCGCCTACGTGCTGCGCCTGACCCGTACCGAGGTGGCCGAGAACCTCACCGCCGACCACGTGCGCACCGCCCGGGCCAAGGGCCTGAGCGGGGGCCGCGTCATGATCGTCCACGTCCTGCGCAACTCCCTGGTCCCGGTCGTCACCTTCCTGGGCGCGGACCTGGGGGCCCTCATGGGAGGCGCCATCGTCACCGAGGGCATCTTCAACATCAAGGGCGTGGGAGGCACCCTCTACTCCGCCATCATCCGCGGCGACGGCCCCATGGTCGTGTCCTTCACGACTGTGCTCGTGCTCGTCTTCATCGTCTCCAACCTCCTGGTGGACCTGCTCTACGCCGCCCTGGACCCGAGGATCCGCTATGCCTGAGAACACCACGTCCCCCACTACCCGTCCGGGCCAGGAGCGCTTCGTCATCGCCGACGACGAGATCGGCCTGGGCGCCGTCGACGCCGTCGCCGACGAGTCCGCCCCGGCCTCCGTCTGGGTCGACGCCTGGAGGCAGCTGCGCCGTCGGCCCATCTTCTGGGCGGCCTCGGTGCTCATCGCCGTGGCCGTGGCCTTCTCCCTGGTCCCCGGGCTCATCGCCCCGCGCGACCCCGGCTACTGCACGCTGGTCAACTCCTACCAGGGGCCCTCCTGGGGCCACCCCTTCGGATTCGACATCCAGGGCTGCGACATCTTCGCCCGTACCGTCCACGGCGCCCGGGCCTCGGTGAGCGTGGGCATCTTCACCACCCTCGTCGTGGTTCTCGTCGGCTCGGCCGTCGGGGCCCTGGCCGGGTTCTTCGGCGGGTTCTTCGACGCGCTGCTCTCGCGCGTCACTGACATCTTCTTCGCCGTGCCCTTCGTCCTGGCGGCCATCGTCGTCATGCAGATGTTCCGCAACGACCGCTCGATCCTCACCGTCATCCTGGTCCTGGCCCTGTTCGGCTGGCCCCAGATCGCCCGCATCACGCGAGGCTCGGTCATGAGCGTCAAGAACGAGGACTACGTGACCGCCTCGCGGGCACTGGGCTCAGGACGCATGGCCATGCTGCTGCGCCACGTCATGCCCAACGCCGCCGCCCCCATCATCGTGACCGCCACCGTCGAGCTCGGCGTCTTCATCGTCTCTGAGGCCACCTTGAGCTTCCTGGGCATCGGCCTGCCCTCCTCGGTCGTCTCCTGGGGCGCAGACATCGCGGCCGCCAAGGACGCCCTCAACAGCCACCCCAGCGTCCTGCTCTTCCCCGCCGGCGCACTGGCCCTGACCGTGCTCGGCTTCATCATGCTCGGCGACGTCGTCCGCGACGCCCTGGACCCGAAGGCCCGCAAGTGACACCCTCCAACGCATCCACCGCCACCGCCTCAGGCGCCTCCGACAAGACCTTCGCCCCCGCGGCCTCCTGGAAGGCCGAGAGCGACCCCCTCCTGGAGATCAGCGACCTGGAGGTCGCCTTCCGCTCCTCGACCGGGCTCGTCCCGGCCGTGCGCAAGGCGAACCTGACCCTCTACCCCGGCCAGTCCGTGGCCATCGTGGGGGAATCGGGCTCGGGCAAGTCCACCCTGGCCCACGCCGTCATCGGGCTGCTGCCCGGAACCGGTCGGGTCACCGGCGGCACGATCCGCTTCCAGGGCCGCGACATCACTCATCTGGGCACCCAGGAGCTCACCGCCCTGCGCGGCTCCTCCATCGGACTGGTGCCCCAGGACCCCATGTCCAACCTCAACCCGGTGTGGTCCATCGGCTTCCAGGTCAAGGAGGCGCTGCGGGCCAACGGCCTGGCCGGCGTCGCCGACGACCGCCTCGCCCACCTCATGGTCGAACATGCCGAGCACACCGGGCACGCGGGGCGCGCTGGGCGTGCCGACCGCGCCCAGAAGGCGGCCCCCTCGGCCGGCGGGCGCATCGACGTCGACGAGCAGGTGGCCCTCCTGCTGGAGCAGGCCGGCCTGCCCGAGGCCTCCCGGCGGGCCAAGCAGTACCCCCACGAGTTCTCCGGCGGCATGCGCCAGCGCGCCCTCATCGCCATCGGCCTGGCCGCCCGCCCCGACCTGCTCATCGCCGATGAGCCCACCAGCGCCCTGGACGTCACCGTCCAGCGACGTATCCTCGACCACCTCCAGACCCTCGTGCGCGAGCTGGGCACCGCGATGCTCTTCATCACCCACGACCTGGGGCTGGCCGCTGAGAGGGCCGAGCACATCGTTGTTATGCACCGCGGCCGGGTCGTCGAGTCCGGTCCCAGCCTCGAGGTGCTCCAAGACCCCCGCCATCCCTACACCCAGCGTCTGGTCAAGGCCGCCCCCTCCCTGGCCTCCCGGCGCATCGAGTCCGCCCACGCCCGCGGCATCCAGGTCACCGACGACGAGCTCCTGGGCGCCAGCCTGGGATCGAGCGCCACCGAGGAGATCCTGCGCGTGGAGCACCTCACCAAGGTCTTCGAGGTGCGCGGCGCCAAGGGCAAGGACAAGACCCTCACCGCCGTCGACGACGTCAGCTTCGGTATCCGCAAGGGCACGACGACGGCGCTCGTCGGTGAGTCCGGCTCGGGCAAGTCCACGGTCGCCAACATCATCTTGAACCTCATCGACCCCACCTCCGGCAAGGTGTTTCACGACGGGGTGGACCTGTCCACCCTGGGGCCCAAGGAGCTCTTCGCCCTGCGGCGCATCATGCAGCCGGTCTTCCAGAACCCCTACGGCTCCCTGGACCCGATGTACTCGATCTTCCGCGTCGTCGAGGAGCCGCTGCGGGTCCACGGGATCGGCACCGCCAAGGAGCGCGAGGCGCGCGTCGCCGAGCTGCTCGACATGGTCTCCCTGCCGCGCTCGGTCATGCGCCGCTACCCCCACGAGCTCTCCGGCGGTCAGCGCCAGCGCGTCGCCATCGCCCGCGCCCTGGCCCTCAAGCCGCAGATCGTCGTCCTCGACGAGGCGGTCTCCGCCCTGGACGTGCTGGTCCAGGCCCAGATCCTGCGCCTGCTGTCCGACCTGCAGGCCGAGCTGGAGCTGACCTACCTGTTCATCACCCACGACCTGGCCGTCGTGCGCCAGATCGCCGACGACGTCGTCGTCATGGAGCACGGGCGCATCGTGGAGTCCGGGGCAGCCGACGAGCTCTTCGCCAACCCGCGCCAGGACTACACCCGCGAGCTCATCCGGGCCGTCCCCGGAGCCGGAATCGACCTCTACGGCGATGAGGCTCCCTCGAGGTCCGAGAGCTGAGGATGGACGTCTGACGACGCGGCGGTGGACGTCAATCCGCCGCCGCGTTTCCTTTCCCCTCCGATATCGACCAGGCGGGCATTTCCTGAATGCTGGAAATGTATCCATTGAGTTTCACTCAACAGGTATTGTGACCCCGTTCATTTGTTCGTACACGGTGTCACCTTCACGGCTGTCAGGTGCTCGTGCCACGGGCCGGTGATCCTTGCACCGGTGGGTTGTCCGAAGGAGGAGAACGCATGCTCCCGTACCTGGCGCGCCGGATCGCGAACTACGCGGTCCTGCTGTTCATCGCCACATCGTTGGCCTATCTACTGGCCTCGGCCTCCCTGGATCCCTCGGCCCTGTGGAACCGTCAGGATCCTTCCCTTAATTGGGACGCCATTCACGCCAACCTCGTGAAGTACAACATCAGTCACGACCTGCCCGTGTGGGACCGCTACGTCACCTGGCTGCGCAACGTGCTCTTCCACTGGGACTGGGGGCGCACCCCCAAGGGTGAGCTCATCAACACCCTCATCGGCACCAAGATCTTCGTCTCGGTGCGGCTGGTCTTCCTGGGTGCCGCCATCGGCATGGTCGGGGGAGTGGCCCTGGGGGCCTGGACCGCCACGCGCCAGTACCGCTTCTCCGACCGCGTGACCTCCCTGATCTCCATGATTATCATCTCCACCCCCGCCATGGTCATCGCGATCCTCCTGCAGGTCCTGGCCGTCCAGATCAACCGCAGCTCCGGCTTCCAGATCTTCGAGTTCACCGGTGAGGGGGAGGGCGCCCTCGGTCGCCTCCAGCACCTGCTGCTTCCCACCCTGTCGATGTCGCTGGGCGGTATCGCCTCCTACTCCCGCTTCCAGCGCAACCTCATGCTCGACACCCTGGGCGCCGACTACGTGCGCACCGCCCGCGCCAAGGGCCTCATCAAGCGCAAGGCACTGACCCGCCACGCGCTGCGCACCGCGCTCATCCCCATGGCCACCTACTTCGCCTTCGCCCTGGCCACCCTGTTCACCGGTGCCGCCATCACCGAGCGGGTCTACGGCTGGCACGGCATGGGCGAGTACTCCATCAGCGCGATCTCCGGCATGGACATCAACGGAGTGACGGCCGTCGTCGCCTTCTCCGGGCTGTGCACCCTCACCGGCGCGCTCCTGTCCGATGTCTTCGTGGCGATCGTCGACCCGAGAGTGAGGGTGAGCTGACCCATGGCGCGCAATGCTGAACCCAACGGGATGGCCTCCATCGGCAAGCAGATGACGGTGGGCGGCTACGCCGCCGTCGAGCAGGGCGGGGAGGCCCCGCTGAGCCCCGAGGACCTGGGCGACATCACCAAGGAGACTCCCAGGGACTCCCGGCGTCTGACCCGCAGGCAGATCATCACCCGGCGCTTCTGGCGCAACAAGGGGGCCGTCGTCGGCGCGATCGGCTTCCTGCTCATGGTGCTCTTCGCGCTCCTCGGTGACGCCGCGACCCACTGGACCTTCACCGACGTCGACTCCTCCGCCTTCCTGCAGGCCCCCAGTGCCGATCACTGGTTCGGCACCACCCAGGGCGGCCGCGACGTCTACGCGATGGTCGTGGAGGGCACCCGCAAGTCCATGATGATCGGCGTCTTCGTCGCCCTGCTCCAGACGGGCATCGCCGCCGTCATCGGGTCCTCGGCCGCCTACTTCGGCGGCTGGTGGGAGAAGATCGCCCTGTGGGCCACTGACCTGCTCCTGGTGGTGCCCTCCTTCCTCATCATCGCGATCCTCTCCCAGCGGGCCGGAGCCGCCAAGGGCTCCATCGCGCTGTTCATCATCCTGCTGGCCGGCTTCGGGTGGATGCTCACGGCCCGCGTGGTGCGCTCCCTGACCCTGAGCGTGAAGAACCTGGAGTACGTCAATGCCGCCCGCTTCATGAACGTGCCCAGTCCCGTCATTATCGCCCGGCACATCCTGCCCAATATCGCCTCCCTGCTCATCGTGGACGCCACCATCAACGTGGCCTACGCCGTCATCAGCGAGACGACGCTGTCCTACTTCGGCTTCGGGGTCCAGCCGCCCAACACCTCCCTGGGCACCCTCATCGCCGAGGGGCAGCGCTCCGCGACCACCTACCCCTGGATCTTCCTGGCCCCGGCCGCCGTGCTCGTCCTCATGCTCCTGTGCGTCAATGTCATGGGTGACGGTCTGCGCGATGCCATCGATCCCTCGTCCAAGTCAGGAGGCAAGGCATGAGCCCCACGAGCAGCACCCGCACGTCCGCCGAGGCCACGAAGAGTGCCGCGGCCGTGCCCGCCGTCGATGCCCGCAGAGGCGACGACGCGCTGCCGGACCCCACCAGCGCCGCCCCGCTGCTGGAGGTCTCCGACCTGAAGGTCTCCTTCCCCTCCGAGGACGGGCGCGTCAACGCCGTGCGCGGAGTCAACCTGTCCGTCGCCCGCGGTGAGGTGCTGGCCCTGGTCGGTGAGTCCGGCTCGGGCAAGTCCGTCACCTCGACGGCGGTCATGGGACTGCTCGACGAGTCCGCCGAGGTCACCGGCTCGGTGCGCCTCCACGGCACCGAGCTGCTGGGGCGGCCCGACGGCTACATGTCCCGCATCCGCGGCTCCCAGGTCGCCATGGTCTTCCAGGACCCGCTCAGCGCCCTGACCCCCGTGTACACGGTGGGCGCCCAGATCGTCGAGGCCCTGCGGATCCACCAGCCCGGCATGAGCGAGGCGGACGCCCACAAGCGCGCCGTCGAGCTGCTCGACCTGGTGGGCATCCCCAACCCGCAGGTGCGCGCCAAGGCCTACCCCCACGAGTTCTCCGGTGGTATGCGCCAGCGGGCCGTCATCGCCATCGCGATCGCCAACGACCCCGATCTCATCATCGCCGACGAGCCCACCACGGCCCTCGACGTCACCATCCAGGCCCAGATCCTCGACGTGCTGCGCACCGCCCAGAAGGAGACCGGTGCCGGCGTCATCATGATTACCCACGACCTGGGGGTCGTGGCCGGCATGGCGGACCGGGTGGCCGTCATGTACGCCGGGCGCATCGTGGAGACCGGCGACGTCGACGACATCTTCTACCGCTCGCGCATGCCCTACACGATCGGCCTGCTCGGCTCCCTGCCCCGTCTGGACGCGCGCAAGGACTCGGCCCTGGCCACCCTGGAGGGCAACCCGCCCTCCCTGCTCGAGCTGCCCCGAGGGTGCCCCTTCATCCCCCGCTGCCCCATGGCCCAGGCCGAGTGCGCCCAGGGCGAGCCGGAGCTCACCCTCGTGGAGCGCGACGGGACCGACGGCCAGGAGGCCGGCTCCGGCGCCCAGTACTCGGCCTGCCACCGCCGCGACGAGATCGAGCGGGACCAGCTCGACTACTCCCACATCTATCCCGTGCCGGCGCTCAAGACTCCCGAGACCATGAGCCTGCCGCACGCCGAGCGCCCCGAGGTCCTGCGCGTCACCGACCTCGTCAAGGAGTTCCCCCTCATGAAGGGCGCCGTCTTCAAAAGACGCGTGGGCACCGTCCACGCCGTCGACGGCGTCTCCTTCGACGTCCGCCGGGGCGAGACCCTGGCCCTGGTCGGCGAGTCCGGATGCGGCAAGACCACCACCCTCATGGAGGTCCTCTCCCTCCAGGGGCCCCAGGAGGGCACGATCGTGGTCCTGGGCAAGGACACGGCCGACCTGGGGCGGGCCCAGCGTCGCCAGGTGCGCCGCGACCTGCAGATCGTCTTCCAGGACCCCATGGCCTCCCTGGACCCACGCCTGCCGATCTTCGACATCATCGCCGAGCCGCTGCGGGCCAACGGCTGGAAGAAGGCGGACATCGGGCCGCGCATCGAGGAGCTCATGGAGCTCGTCGGGCTCGAGCCCAGCCACGCCAACCGCTACCCGCGCAACTTCTCCGGCGGGCAGCGTCAGCGTATCGGCATCGCCCGCGCCCTGGCCCTCGAACCCAGTCTCCTGGTCCTCGACGAGCCGGTCTCCGCCCTGGACGTGTCCATCCAGGCCGGCGTCATCAACCTGCTCGACGAGCTGCGCGCCACCATGGGGCTCAGCTACCTCTTCGTGGCCCACGACCTGTCAGTGGTGCGCCACATCGCCGACCGCGTCGCCGTCATGTACCTGGGGCGGATCGTGGAGATCGGCGACGTCGACACCATCTTCGAGGCCCCGGCCCACCCCTACACCCAGGCCCTGCTCTCGGCGATCCCCATCCCGGACCCGGCCAAGGAGCGCGGCCGCAGCCGCATCGTCCTGGAGGGCGATATGCCCAGCCCCGCCAACCCGCCCTCGGGTTGCCGCTTCCGCACCCGCTGCCCGAAGTTCGCCTCAGGACTCACCGACGACGAGCGATCGGCCTGCCTGGGAGCCATGCCGGAGTTCCGCTCCCAGGGCGAGGACCACGACGTCGCCTGCTACTACCCCGAGCGCACCGCGGTCTTCTGACGTCCCTCGCCCCCGAGTCCACCCATCACACTGTCCACCGATCCAGTCCACCGATCCTGCCCACCACCGCGCGCCGACGACGGCGCCCTTAGTGAACGGAGATTCCCATGAAGCTCAACCGTCGCATGTTCCTTGCCACGACGGCCTCCGCGGCCGTCCTGACCGCCCTGGCGGCCTGCGCCAAGAACGGCTCCGGCTCCTCGGGCTCCACCGCCGGCGTGCCCACCGCCGCCCCCGACGAGCTCCAGGACGGGGGCACGCTGCGCTTCGGCATCGGCTCGGCGCCGACGAACTGGAACGCCGCGACCGTGGACGGCAACATCGTCGACATGTGGCTGGTCATGAAGTTCGTCTCCCCCTTCGTCGTCGACTGGGCCGCGGACGGCAAGGCGACGCCGAACCCCGACTTCCTCACCAAGCTCGAGGCCGCGGAGGTCGGTGGCAAGACCGTGGTCACCGTGGCCGTCAACGAGAAGGCCACCTGGGGCAATGGGCGAAAGTGGGACTCCGAGGACATCAAGGTGTTCTTCGACCACGTCAAGGACTCCAGCTACTCCTGGGCCACCGTTGAGGGAATCGACAAGGTCGAGAAGGTCGAGATCGTGGACAAGCAGACCGCCAAGGTCACCTTCAACTCGGTCTACCCCGACTGGTCCAATGCCCTGGCCGGCGTCACCCCCAGGGAGCTCATGGCCGATGCCAAGACCTTCAACGAGTCGATGGCCGGCGCCACCAAGTTCAACAACGACTACTTCGCCGGCCCCTTCAAGATCAAGGGCTACGACGAGTCCAAGCAGGTCATCACCCTGGAGCGCAACGACAAGTGGTGGGGCGCCACCCCCAAGCTCGAGACCGTCACCCTGCACGTCCTGGACGACTCGGCCTTGGGGCAGGCCTTCGCCAACAAGGAGATCGACGTCCTAGACTACATCTTCTCCGCCGACGTCTACCAGCAGGCCAGCGGCCGTGACGACGCCGAGGTCCGCCAGAACACCGGCCTGCAGTGGCGTCACATCATGTTCAACGCCTCCTCCGGCCCGCTGGCGGACAAGGCCGTGCGCCAGGCCATCACCCGGGCCTGCGACCGCGAGGCCATTGCGGCCTCCGACCTGGCGGGCCTGCCCGTGGACGCCAAGAAGACCCTCTTGGGCAACCGCTTCTTCCTGCCCGTCCAGGAGGGCTACCAGGACAACTCCACCAGCTGGGGACACGACGTCGAGGCCGCCAAGAAGCTGCTCGACGGCGCCGGCTGGGTGGCCGGATCCGACGGCGTGCGTGCCAAGGACGGCACGAAGCTCGAGCTGGTGATGACCATCCCCTCCAACGCCCCGGTGGCCACCAACGAGGCCAACCTCCTTCAGAAGCAGCTGGGCGAGGTCGGCATCAAGCTCAGTGTCTCCACCGTCGAGATCGACAAGTACTTCCCGGAGTACATCAACAAGAAGAACTACGCGCTGACGGCCTTCACCACCGAGAAGACCCAGTACCCCCTGGCCAACGTGGGCCAGTACTACGCCTCGACCAGCCAGTCGAACTACACCGGACTGTCCGTTCCCGAGGTCGACCAGTACGTCGCCAAGATCGGCTCGACCCCCGACGGTTCCGAGCGCAACAAGCTCGCCAACGAGCTCGATAAGATCCTGTGGGAGAACGTCTTCAACATCCCGATCTACCAGCGCATGCAGCTGACCGCCGTGCCCAAGACGCTGCGCAACTTCGGTGCCCAGGGGCTGGCCTCCTTCCGGCCCGAGCGCATTGGCTACGTCAAGAGCTGAGCCGGTGCCCTCAACCGGACCGGATGACGACGGAGGAGAGCCGGTGCGGCATGATGCGCCCGTGCAAGAAGACGTGCCCACCGCTGTGTCCACCACTGTGCCCCGTGCCATGCCGACCGTCGTCATCCGGTCCCTGCCGGCCCGCCTCGGCACCGCCCTCATCGGCCTGGCCTCGGCGGGGATGTCCCTGACGATCGGCCTGGCCGACGGCGCCGCCCACGGGCTGCGCACCCTGGCCTGGGCGGGGGCGCTCACCTTCCTCACCTGGCTGCTGTGGTGGGCCCCGCAGATCACCCTGGCCCCGCGGGCCCTCACCATCCGCAACGCCTGGCGCACCCACGTGCTGGACTGGGGCGAGGTCGAGATGTGCCGCACCCGTTGGGGGCTGTCGGTCGTCACCCGCGACGACGTCGAGGTGCGGGCCTCGGCCGCTCCCCGCCGCGGCGGCATGGCCGAGTCCTTCCGGCGCCGCCAGGAACTGCGCGAGCAGCAGGAGCGGCGCGACGGCCTGCGGGCCGCCGAGCCGACCCCGGCGGTGCGCCCGGAGTACCTGGTGGGGGAGGGGACTCACCGCACCAACCTCGACACCGGTGACGCCGGGTCCCTCATCGAGGCCTACGCCGAGCAGGTGCGCAGCCTTCCCGCTCGGGCCGCGGACGAGACGGCGCCCGGCGAGGTCGCCGGCGTGACCAGCAGCCTCAACCGCCCGGTCGTCGCCGCCGCCGGACTGCTCGCCGTCGCGCTCGCGGCCGCGACTGTGCTCCTATGACCCGCCCTATCGGCGCCTTGGTGTACTCGGTGAACAGCCGTGAGACGGACGAACACGTACTGGGAGTACGGCGGGAAGGGTAGCTGAATGAAGCTGATGGCGGAGGAATACGTCGTTGAGTTTCTTGTGTCGCGAGGCCTGTATGTCCTGGCGAATTCGGCGGTTCCCGTATTGCTGGCGATAGCTGTCGCGTCGGAGGGTTACAGTGCCTCCGGCGTCGGGCTGGTTCTCGGCGTGGGTGCGCTGCCGGGCATCTTGGGCGCTTTGTTGGCTCCGCAGATGCTGGTCCACGTCAGCCCCAAGACCATGTTCGGTGGTGCGGCGGCCGCATGGATCGTCATCTGTGGTGGGATCGCAATACTGAGTCGTGCTGGCTCGGTTGGTCTCGGCGTGTACGTCACTGTGTCGTTCGCCTTGGAGTTTGTCGCATCGATCATGTATCCAACGATGGGGTCCTATGTCGCAGACCTGGTGCGGCCGGACCTGCTGGATCGGATGAATTCTGCCAGGGCTGTCGTCGCTGGCCTGTGCGCGGTCGCCGGCCCTGGAGTTATTGCGCTGGTGCAGTCATGGCGAGGTGTTTCAGATGCTTGGTGGCTGGTATCCCTGCTGATGCTCGTGTGCCTGCTGTCGCAGAGCCGCCTGCCGAAGGGGCGCAGAACGGGTGGTGCGGATCGCGTGACCGCGCTGAAGCGGGGCCTGCGGGCCGCTGCACGTTCCCGAGGTGTTCTCGTTGTGCTGGTCGGCTCCGGGGTGTGGCACTTTACTGTGTGGGGGAGTTACATGACGATATACCCGGTGATGCTGCGCGATGATTATCGGGCGTTATGGTTCATCGGAGTCAGTGAGTCCTTGTTTGCCGTCGGTGGGATCGTGGGGTCCTTGGTTCGTCTGCCATCCCGCTTGTCGCGCCCAGTGCTGTGCCTGGTTGCGCTTCTCAGCTTCGTTCCGGTTCCGGTCAGTGTGGTGCTCGGTGCGCCTCTGTGGCTGGTCGCGGTGTCTCTCTTCGTGTCAAGTGCCGTGATTGCGGCGACGAGTGTGGCTTGGGAGACGTTTCTTCAGTCTCGAGTTGAGCGTGACGCACTGCCCTCTGTGTTCGCCTTGGACTACCTCGCCGGGGATGGCGTCGCGCCGCTGGGCTATGTGGCTGTTCCCGCCCTTGCGGTGTGGCTGGGCCAGGGCGCGGGTGTGCTGACGACCGCCGGGGTATGCGTATTGGTGCTGCTCGGGTGTCTGTGGGCGTGCGCTGTCTCCCCGGAGGTGGAGCAAGTCGAGCCGGCTGTGGAATGACCGGTGGCTCGTGCTCGCAGTCCCACCCGGCGGTTGATGCCGTCGGCTCCTGAATGGTCGAGGTGAGGGGCGGCACATGGCGGGTGTTGGCCCGGCCATGGCAGGTCGCGACCGGCGTCCTCTAGTCTTTCTCTGTTTCGTGCCCTGTGGTCGGTGCCTGAGCGGTGCCTGGCCCGCGGCGTCCTCCCACCGGAAGAAGTGCCCCCTATGACCGTGCGCCAGGATCTGCGCAACGTCGCCATTGTCGCCCACGTCGACCACGGCAAGACCACTCTTGTCGACGCCATGCTTTGGGAGGCGGGGGCCTTCGGGGCCCGGGCCACCGAGGAGACCACCGGTGAGCGCGTCATGGACTCCGGCGAGCTGGAGCGCGAGAAGGGCATCACGATCCTCGCCAAGAACACGGCGGTCCACTACTCGGGCCCCTCCGCTGCGGATGCCGGCTGCCCCGAGGGCATCGTCATCAACGTCATCGACACCCCCGGCCACGCCGACTTCGGCGGTGAGGTCGAGCGCGGGCTGTCCATGGTCGACGGTGTCGTCCTCCTCGTCGACGCCTCCGAGGGGCCCCTGCCCCAGACCCGCTTCGTGCTGCGCAAGGCCCTGGCCGCGAACCTGCCGGTCATCCTCGTGGTCAACAAGGTGGACCGCCCCGACTCCCGGCTCGACGAGGTCGTCTCCGAGTCCACTGACCTGCTGCTGTCCCTGGCCAGCGACCTGGCTGACGAGCACCCCGACATCGACCTCGACGCCGTCCTGGATGTGCCCGTCATCTACGCCTCCGCCAAGGCCCGCCGCGCCGACACCGAGGCCCCGGCCGACGGCGAGCTGCCGGCCAACGACAACCTCGAGCCGCTCTTCCGCACCATCATCGAGCGGATCCCCGGCCCCTCCTACGAGGAGGGCGCCCCCCTGCAGGCCCACGTCACCAACCTGGACGCCTCACCCTTCCTGGGCCGCCTGGCGCTGCTGCGCATCCACAACGGCACCCTGCGCAAGGGGCAGACGGTGGCCTGGGCCCGCCACGACGGCTCGCTGGTCTCTGCCCGTGTCTCCGAGCTCCTCGTCACCGAGGGGCTGGACCGCAAGCCCGCAGAGGAGGCGCATGCCGGCGACATCGTCGCCGTCGCCGGGATCGAGGACATCACCATCGGCGAGTCCCTTGTGGACCCTGAGGACCCCCGCCCCCTGCCGCTCATCACCGTGGACGACCCGGCCATCGCCATGACCATCGGCATTAACACCTCCCCGATGGCCGGGCGCACCAAGGGCGCGAAGGTCACCGCCCGCCAGGTCAAGGACCGCCTGGATCGCGAGCTCATCGGCAACGTGTCCCTGCGGGTCCTGCCCACCACCCGGCCCGACGCCTGGGAGGTCCAGGGACGCGGCGAGCTGGCGCTGGCGATCCTCGTGGAGCAGATGCGCCGCGAGGGATTCGAGCTGACCGTCGGTAAGCCCCAGGTGGTCACCCGCACCATCGACGGCAAGCGCCACGAGCCCATCGAGCGCATGACCATTGACGTCCCCGAGGAGTACCTGGGCGCCGTCACCCAGCTCATGGCCGCCCGCAAGGGCCAGATGGAGACCATGACCAACCACGGCACCGGCTGGATCCGCATGGAGTTCCTCGTGCCGGCCCGCGGCCTCATCGGCTTCCGCACCCAGTTCCTCACCGAGACCCGCGGCACCGGCATCGCCTCCTCCATCGCCGAGGGCTACGCCCCGTGGGCCGGCAAGATCGTCTCGCGCACCACCGGCTCCCTCGTCTCCGACCGCGCCGGGGCCGTGACCGCCTACGCGCTCATCCGCCTGCAGGACCGCGGCAGCTTCTTCGTCGAGCCCACCCAGGAGACCTACGAGGGGCAGGTCGTGGGGGAGAACCCCCGCGGTGAGGACATGGACGTCAACGTGGTCCGTGAGAAGCAGCAGACCAACATGCGCTCCTCGACCGCGGACACCTTCGAGGCCCTTGTGCCGCCGCGCCGCCTCACCCTGGAGGAGGCCCTCGAGTTCGCCGCCGACGACGAGTGCGTCGAGGTCACCCCGGAGGCCGTGCGCATCCGCAAGGTCATCCTCAACTCCCAGGAGCGTTTCCGCGAGAACGCCCGCCGTCGTCGTGCCGAGGCCTGAGAGGAACCGCCGCCCATGAGCCAGTCCGTCAACCGCGGGGAGAAGCCTGCTGCCCCCGAGGCCGCAGCCGACGCCGTCGAGTCCGTTGAGGCTGCTGCGCCGGCCGAGTCCGTTGAGCAGGCCGAGGATGCTGCGGCGGTCGAGGAGTCTGAGGAGGCTCCCGCCGCCGAGCAGCCTGAGGGCAGGCCGGCCGCGGCCGAATCCGCTGAGGGCGGAGACGCCGATGACACCCCGACCCTCAACCTCGACGAGGAGTCCCAGGACGATCCGGACGAGGAGCCCGGCGCTGAGGCCCACGAGCCTCAGGAGGCTGTCGAGGCAGTGAAGCCCGCGGAGGTGGCCGAGTCGGCCGAGTCCATCGAGCAGGCCGAGGAGGTTCCGGCCGTCGAGCGGCCCGAGGATGGGACGGCCGAGGGCGACTCCGCTGAGGGCGGGGACGCCGATGGCACCCCGACCCTCAACCTCGACGACGAGTCCCAGGACGATCCGGTGGAGACTGCCGAACCGGTTGAGCCGGCTGAGGAGCCCGGCGCCGAGGCCCAGGAGGGGGAGCCAGCTGGGACGGTCGAGGCTGTGAAGCCCGCGGAGGTGGCCGAGGCGGCCCAGCCTGCTGCGCCTGCCGAGTCCGCTGTGCCTGTTGAGCCGGCTGAGTCCGTCGAGCACTCCGAGGAGTCTGAGGTGGCTCCGGCCGTCGTCGAGCAGGCTGAGGAGAAGGCTCCCGCCACTGAAGCCGCCGAACCGGTGGCGACGCCGGCATCGATGCGCGTCGTCGACGAGGCGGCCACCCCTGCTGAGGCCCTCTCGCCCTATGAGTCGGCCGGCGCCGATGCGTCTGCAGAGACCCGGCGGGGCACCGCATGGAGCCCCGATTCCGGCGACATGCCGCCGTCAATCACACCGAAGAGCCTGTCCGGGGCGTCACCCTCGGCGCCCGAGCAGTCCACGCCCGCCGTCGACGCCGCCCGAGCCGCTGAGCCCACTAAGGGCGATGCCGATCTGGTGGGGGACAACGCCGCCCCCACAGCCGTCCCCGGGACCCTGGCCGCGGCCGCGACGACGCACAAGCCCGCCAAGGCCCAGAACGTTGCGAAGAAGACCAACAGCGCAGCAGTCGGGTCGGGCTCCTCGCGCCGTCGGCGCCTCATCCCCGCTGCCTGCGCCGCCGGGGCTGCGGCCCTGCTGCTGGCCTGGGGCGGCATCGCCTGGTGGACCACCCAGCACATCGCCTCTGGCACCACCGTCTCCGGCGTCGATGTCTCCGGCCTGAGCCCCAAGAAGGCCCACGAGCGCATCGGCAAGGGAGTCGGCGACCAGCTCGCCCAGCCCGTCACCCTCACCGTCGGGCAGGGAAGCTCCGAGCTCGTGCCCGCCAAGTCGGGAATCTCGGTCGACACCGACGCCTCGGTCAAGAAGCTCACCGGATTCACCCTCAACCCCCTCACCCTGGCTCAGCGCCTCGGCGGCCAGCACACTGACGCCGTCATCCGGGTCGATTCCACGGCGCTACGCGGCGCCCTGGAGGACCGGGTCGACACGATGGCCAATGGTGCGGTCTCGGCGACCGTGACCCTGGATGGCACCAAGCCGGTCACCACGCCCGCGAGCAACGGCATCGGACTCGACGTCGAGGCCTCTCTCAAGCGGATCGGCGGCACCTGGCCCCTGGGGAAGAAGACCCTCGCCATGGCCGAGGGCACCGCGACCCCCGCCATCACCGACGAGGAGGCCTCCGAGTTCGTTGACGGCACCCTCACGCCGCTGCTCTCCAGCGGACTGACCGTGAACACGGCCGGCGCCGGCGCGCAGAGCAAGAACCCTGGTGCGGCCGCGGCCTTCTCCCCGCAGGACACCGCTGAGATGCTGAAGATCTCCTCCGAGGGCGGCACCTTGAGCGCCACCTTCGACCCGACCGCGCTGCGCGACGCCATCGTCGCCAGAGTCGGCCAGGTCGAGACCCCCGCCCAGAACGCGACCTGGAAGATCGACGGCTCCGCCACCGGCGCCCCGGGGGCTCGTCCCCAGTACGTCCCCGCCGCTCAGGGGAAGACCATCGACACCGCCGCCCTGTCCGCGAGCCTGCTCAAGGCCGGCACCTCCGCCACCGACGTCGCCGGCCGGACCGTGACCCTGCCGATGGTCGTGTCCGAGCCGACGGTGAAGACGCCTCAGAACGAGTGGGGCATCAGCGAGGCGATCGGCGAGTTCGCCACCCCGTACAACGCCGGGGACGCGCCGCGCACCCAGAACCTCACCCGCGGGGCCGAGCTCGTCAACGGCACCGTCGTCAAGCCCGGCGAGGTCTTCTCCCTGGAGAAGACCCTCGGCGAGGTCGACTACGAGCACGGCTTCGCCGATGCCGGAGTCATCTCCAACGGGCAGCACGTCGACTCCCTGGGCGGCGGGCTGAGCCAGGTGGCCACCACCGTCTTCAACGCCGGCTTCGAGGCCGGTATGGACGACACCGAGCACCACGCCCACCAGTACTACTTCGACCGCTACCCGGCCGGACGCGAGGCCACCTTGTGGACCGGCAAGCTCGACGTGAAGTTCACGAACTCCACGTCCCACGCGGTGTTGGTCCAGGCCTGGCTGGACGGCGAGCAGATCCACGTGCGGATGTGGTCCACGAAGTACTACGACGTGTCGATCACCTCCTCGGACCGGTTCAACTTCCGCCCGGTGTCCACCGAGCGCAAGTCCGGCCCCGGCTGCGAGCCCTACTCGGGTGGCAACCCCGGCTTCGACATCACCGTCACCCGCACCCGCAAGCACGACGGCAAGGCCCTGCCCGACGACGTGCTCACCACCCAGTACGCCGCCGACAACGACATCGTCTGCTCCTGACCGGGGCGCCCCGGAAGAGCCTGGAGCCCTGCCGGGGCGCAGAGCCGGTGCGGGGTTGATGTCAGCGCCATGGACACTGAGGCCTTTCTCGGCGCTCCTAGGGCGGTGTTACCTGTGACATTCGCGCCGCGGCAGTGACGTAATCGCGGTGTGGCAACCCTGAGTTTTCGGCGTGCTGACGGCCACTCTCTCACCTCTTGGGCCGACGGGCACTGGGGGACCATACTTGGCCCGACCCCGCTCACCCGCGCGGGAGGATTCCCCTGAGAAGAAAGGACACTGCTGCTATGACGTACGTCATTGCCCAGCCCTGCGTCGACGTCAAGGACCGTGCCTGCGTCGACGAGTGTCCCGTCGACTGCATCTACGAAGGTGAACGCAGCCTCTACATCAACGCCGACGAGTGCGTCGACTGCGGCGCCTGCGAGCCCGTCTGCCCCACCGAGGCGATCTTCTACGAGGACGATGTTCCCGAGGAGTGGGAGGACTACACCCGCGCCAACATCGACTTCTTCGAGCTCAAGGGACTCGGCTCGCCCGGCGGCGCCCAGAGGACCGGCGCGCTGGACTACGACGACCCCATGATCGCCGCCCTGCCCCCGCAGAACGAGGAGTGGAAAGAGGCCAACGGCTACTGAGCCGACGGGCCGGGGGTGGAGACGCCCCCGGCCCGTGAGGGAGAATCAGGGCCCGTGACCACCAGCGCGACACCTGAGACCCTCCCCAGCCTCCACCTGCCCCGCCGACTCGCCCTGCCCGACTTCCCCTGGGACTCGCTGACCCCCTACCGGGAGCGGGCCGCCCAGCACCCCGGCGGTGTCGTCGACCTGGCGGTCGGCACGCCCGTCGACCCCACCCCGGAGATCGCCCGCAACGCCCTGTTCTCGGCGGCCAACGCCCCCGGCTACCCGACGGCGGTCGGCGCCCCCGTGGTGCGTGCCGCCATCACCGAGTGGATGGAACGACGTCGGGGCGTGGCCGGCCTGGGCGATGACGAGGTCATCCCCACCATCGGCTCCAAGGAGTCCGTGGCCCTGCTGCCGCTTCACCTGGGGGTGCACCCCGGCGACCTCGTCCTGCACCCGCGTGCCGCCTACCCCACCTACGACGTCGGCGCCCGCCTCGTGGGGGCCACTCCCGTGCCCGTGGACACCGATGCCGACCCCGCCACCTGGGGCATTGCCGAGTACGCGCCCGTGGCGATCGTCTGGCTCAACAGCCCCGGCAACCCCGACGGGCACGTCCTGAGCGTCGAGCAGATGGCCCGGATCGTCGCCTGGGCCAGGGCGCGGGGCGCCGTCGTCATCTCCGACGAGTGCTATGCCGAGCTCGGCTGGGAGTCGCCGTGGGACGCCCGGCCGATCCCGAGCCTCCTGGACCCCCGGGTCGGAGGGGAGGCAGGACGAAGCGGCCTGCTCGCCCTGTACTCCCTGTCCAAGCAGTCCAACCTGGCCGGCTACCGGGCGGCCTTCCTCGCCGGTGACGCGGGGCTCGTGGGCGCCGTCACCGAGGTGCGCAAGCACACCGGCATGCTCATGCCGACTCCAGTGCAGGCCGCCCTCGTGGCCGCCCTTGGCGACGAGGCGCACATGGAGGTGCAGAAGGAGGTCTACCGGGAGCGCCGCGAGGTTCTCGTCGAGGCGACCGCCGCCGCCGGGCTCGTCAACGACCCGGCCTCCGTGGCCGGCCTGTACCTGTGGCTCCGGGGGCCTGAGTCGATGAGCGCCTACGAGCTCGTGGGGGCCTTCGCCGAGCTCGGGATCGTCGTGGCCCCCGGCGACTTCTACGGCGAGGCCGGGGCCGGGCGGGTGCGCATGAGCCTGACCGACACCGACGCGCGAGTGGCCGCCGCCGCCGCACGCCTGCGCTCGCCCGAGGCTGCCGCCCTCTTCGCCGGCTGAGACTGGAACAGCCGGCCGAATCAGCCGCTGACCAGCGCCTTGATAAACTTATCAGCCGCCGCCGTGCTTGATAAGTTTATCAAGCATGGGTGGGTATCCGGCTGCTGCCCCGGCGGGCTGATCCGGGCTGATCGGCCGATCCGGTCGTCCGCGGTGGGTCCATGAAACGACGCCGTGACGGCGCACCCCGTACAGTGGGCGCTGGGCCCGCCGGAACCCCGTGGGCCCAGGTCTCGCCGTCGCGATGCGTGCGGCCCCGAGCCCCAGGAGGCATGATGACGAGCACCCCCACCACCCCCGCGGCCGAGCAGCCCGAGCAGAGCCGGCCCAGCGCCGTCGGCGGTCCTGGCCTGCTGGCCGTTGACGGCACCAACCTCGAGCTGCCGCGCACCCCGGCGACCGACGGCGCCGACGGCCTGGGCGTGTCCAAGCTGCTGGGCTCCACCGGCGTGGTGACGCTCGACCCGGGCTTCACCAACACGGCGTCGTGCACCTCGCAGATCACCTACATCGACGGCGCTGCCGGGATTCTGCGCTACCGCGGCTACCCGATCGAGGAGCTGGCCAAGTCCTCGACCTTCCTGGAGGTCGCCTACCTCCTCATCAACGGTGAGCTGCCCGACCGTGAGTCCTTCGCGCGCATGGAGCGGCGCATCTCGCGCCACCGGCTCCTGCATGAGGACTTCCGTGGCTTCTTCACCTCCTTCCCCTCCTCTGGCCACCCGATGGCGATCCTCCAGGCCGGGATCGCGGGCCTGGCCACCTACTACGAGGACACCCTCGACCCGCACGACCCCTACGAGCGCGAGCTCGCCACCGTGCTGCTGCTGGCCAAGATGCCCACGATGATTAGCTACATCGCCCGGCGCGCCATCGGCCTGCCGCTGCTCTACCCCGACCCGCAGCGCTCTTACGTCGAGGACTTCATCCGCCTGACCTTCGGGATGCCCTACCAGTCCTATGAGATCGACCCTGCCGTGGTGCGGGCCCTGGACATGCTGCTCATCCTGCACGCCGACCACGAGCAGAACTGCTCGACCTCCACCGTGCGCCTCGTGGGATCGGCCGACGCCAACATGTACGCATCCGTGGCCGCGGGCGTGGGCGCTCTGTCCGGGCCGCTGCACGGCGGCGCGAACGAGGCGGTCCTGCGGATGCTGGACACTATCCAGAGCTCGGGGATGAGCACGGCCGAGTTCGTCCGCAAGGTCAAGGACAAGGAGGACGGCGTGCGGCTCATGGGCTTCGGCCACCGGGTCTACAAGAACTACGACCCGCGCGCCGCCATCGTCAAGGAGACCGCCCACGATGTCCTGACCCGCCTGGGCTCCGACGACGGCGACCGCAAGCTCGAGATCGCCATGGAGCTGGAGGAGACGGCGCTGCGCGACGAGTACTTCGTCTCGCGTAGCCTCTACCCGAACGTCGACTTCTACACCGGCCTCATTTACCAGGCGATGGGCTTCCCCACGAAGATGTTCACGCCCCTGTTCGCCCTGGGGCGCCTGCCGGGCTGGATCGCCCAGTACCGCGAGATGATCGCCGATCCCGCCAAGCGCATTGGACGGCCCCGACAGGTTTACGACGGCTCCACCGAGCGCCACTACGTGGCCATGCACCGGCGCAAGCACGACGACGGCCAGTACCCGGCCACCCGCGCCGGTGTCCCCAGCCTCGACCGCGTCACGAGGGTCTGAGTCACCAGGGTCTGAGGTTCACGGGCCACGCCGGTTGCCCAGGGCTGATTGTCTGTGGCCGGTTGTCTGGGGCCGGGCGGTGCGGTTCGGGAACGTACATTCCCGACGACGACTGCGTTCTCCCCCAAACCACTGAGGTCCGCCCGCAGTGGTTTGGGGGACAAGTACGTCCCCGACGCAAAAGTACGTCGTCGATCATCCGCTCGTGGGATGCCACCAACTGCTCGTAGATCGGACGGCTGTAACCGAGGGTGAACAGGGGACTTCCGGTCGGCACGAAGGTCACCACCGGGCAGTACTCCACCGCATCACGAGGGGCTGCCTGGCCCTCCATCGAATCAGGATGTCTGTTGCAGAGGTGAGGTGGGCCCCTGGTCTGCTGGGCGTCAGTCGATCACGCGACAAAGGCTCGTACGGCTGAGCGGATGATCTCGGAGCGGCTGGTGCCGTCCTTCTCAGCACGTTGGTCGACCGCGGCTACCAGACTGTCGTCCATGCGGACTGGGACGACTCGCGCCGCACCATTCCCGATGGGACGGCGTCCTCGCTTCTTCAGCACTTCGACGTCGTATCCACGTTCCGCTTCGTCAGCCCACTCCTGGATCGTCTCGTCGGTGACTGGCACGCCATCAATGGTTTCCATGCGACAAGTGTAATACGAAATACCTGCCTGAACGTCGTCGAGACCGTCGTGGTGAGCTCGGTGGCCTACAGGCCGTCCAGGTCGATCTTGCCCATGTGCAGGAGCTTCTCGCGTGTGGCGGAGTCGGCCATGAGCTCGGCGATGTTGTGGGAGACGACCTGCCAGGAGACGCCCCAACGGTCGACGCACCAACCGCAGCGCTCGGCCTCGGGCACAGCCGACAGTCCCGCCCAGTAGCGGTCGATCTCCTCCTGGTCCCGGCAGGAGACGATCATGGAGACCCCGGGTGTGAAGGTGAAGTCGTGGAAGGCCTCCGAGTCCATGGCCGTCATCCAGATGCCGCGCAGCGTGAAGTCGGTGAACATCACCGTTCCCGCCTCCATCGGCCCGCCCTCCTCGTAGCGGTACAGGGCCCCGCGATGGGCGTCGTCGAACAGAGCGATCCAGGCCTCGGTGGCCTCATCGGCGTTGGCGTGGTTGGTGCCGCCGAACATGAAGGAGGGCAGGATGAAGGGGCGCGGCTCGCCGGCCGGGTCGGTGAGCATGAGCTGCCAGGTCATGCCGAAGCGGTCGCGAACCCAGGCGTAGCGCGGCGAGAAGGGGTACTCGCCCAGCTCCGTGAGCACACCGCCGGCGGAGAGATGCTCATAGAGCTCATCGAGGTAGGCCCGGGCCTGCTCCTCGCCGCCGAACAGGAGCGGGTCGAAGTTCAGGATGCAGCTGATCGACGGGTTCGGGGCGTACTGGTCCCCGCCGTTGATGAGCGAGAGACGGAACCCGTGGATGCTGACTGTGGCCGCGTACCCGGGCACCTGCTCGACGAGGGAGCCCTCGCGGAAGACGTCGGCGTAGAACTGGGCTGCCTCATCGGCGTTGCCGTTGCACCGGATGGCGGGAGTGATGAGCTGGTCCATGTGAACACCGTAGCGTGACATGTGTTGGGGCCGCTGAAGTGTTGTGGCCCCCATCTCTAGTGGCGCGCCCTCCAGTGAGGACTGTGCATGATGCCGACCGTGTTCCCGAACGGATCAACGATAGATGCTGTTGTGAACCCGCCTCCGCGTGAGGTGGTGGGAGTGTGAGTACGTGCCCCATGCGCAACGAGGGTGGTGAACGTCGTGTGAATATCGTCGGTGTGCCAGTAGGTGATGGGTGATGTTGTCGAACCCGGGGACGGTGTCATCAAGGAGCGATCCATGATGCCCAGTTCGTCCTCGTCCGGACCGATGCGGAACTCGGTGTAGGCGCAAGGGCCGGTTTGTGGACTGCGGTAATACGGAGTGATGCCCAGCAGGTCTGCGTACCAGCGAGAGGCGGCGTCGACGTCATCAGCGGTAAGAACCATCGTGGTGAGTCCCTGCAGGATGGTCATGGCGTGTCCTTTCGGTGAGATGCCTTGTGGCACCCAACCTAGAACTGAAAGTGCTCATCCGGTGCGCACCATTGTCTGAGATGATCTTTAGTGTGCGTGCAGACCGTCTGATCGCCCTCCTGTTGCTCCTCCAATCGCGTGGGAGGATGACTGCCTCCCAGGTGGCCGCGGAGCTCGAGATCTCGCCAGCTACTGCCAGACGAGACCTCGAAGCCCTCTCGACGGCGGGAATCCCGGTCTACTCACAGCCGGGGCGAGGTGGTGGCTGGCGCCTTGTCGGAGGTGCTCGAACTGATCTGACTGGTATGTCTGCGGGCGAGGCGCGAGCGCTGTCGCGGATGCTAGGAACGGCGGCACTGAAGGACCCGGAAACTCGGGTGCCCACGATGAAGCTTATCCAGGCCTTACCGTCTTCTCTGCGTGATGAGGCTGAACGGTTGATGACGGCAGTTCATGATGACCGTGTTGCCTGGGGTGAGTTGACGGCTGATGCAACGTCGGGCCTAAGCCAACTTTGTGATGTCGTCGCCCAGCGCCGAGTGGTGGTTGCCTCCTATCAGTCAAAAAATGGGGAGTGTAGTGTTCGGCGTCTGCTTCCCCTGGGGCTGGTGAATAAGGTAGGTGTCTGGTACCTCATCGCTGATGGTGAATGTGGGATGCGGATATATCGAGTATCGCGGTTTGATGAGGTGGTCGTGACGAATGAGGTGTTCGACCCTCCGAAAAATTTTGATGTCGCCGCCTATTGGGATGCTCAAGCGGACGTCATTGAGGGAAAGCGGTCCGGGGTTGCTGCGGTGCTGCGGGTGCACTCATCGATCGTTCCTGTGCTGCGTTACCAGTTCGGAAGGTATTTCACTCTCCTTGAGTAGGGTGACGTGAGCGTTGTTGAAGTTCGCGCCCACATGCTAGTCGGATTGGCTGAGAGGCTTGCGGGGTGGGGTGACCGCATCGACGTCTTGTCACCACCTTGCCTGCGGTCTGAACTCGCCCGTATCGGCTCAGAACTGGTTGCGCATCACGGTTCCGCACAATGATGAATCGGTGTCAGACATCGACCTGAGTTCTGAGATGGCTTGGACGGATCATTAGCGCGCTGAAGGTGCTCAGTAAGAATGCGGTGATGCCGATAGCGGTGAAGTTGCCGGTGAGAGTGAGCAGTGGGCCGCCGATAATCCCTGCCACCGTTGTACCGAGGTACATCACGGCGCTAGTGAGGGTGGAGATGGTGCCGCGCGCTGTGCTGTCAAGTTGCTGCAGATGGAGCATGCGGACGCTGAGCATTGCGCCTCCGCAGGCGAAGAGGGGCAGGAATACCAACCCCACAACGATCGGAGGTGGAGACATGGCGAGCGTCAGATAGGCGATGCCCATCGCTACGGCGCTCAGGTAGATGGCTTGGGTGGGGGTCATACGGCCGGTCAGTCGGACGCCGAAAAGGCTGCCGATCGTGTTGCCGACCCCGCCGGCCAGGATGATGAGCGCCACGGTGACCTTCGACGTGCCCAGGCCGTCCTCCAACCAGGTCGGTGCGTAGGTGAATACGGTGAAGAACGCCAGCGTGTACACGAGGTAGGACAGGAATCGTGTGATCGCCTGCGGCGCGTGGAGCAGGGTCAGGTATGGCACCTTCTTAGCCGCCGCGGTCGGGTGGATATCAGGGATCTGGTACCAGAGCGTGACTGTTAGCCCCAACGAACAGACCCCGATGATGGGGAAGACAATGCGCCAGTCTATGATTGCGAGGAGACTTCCGAGAGGGACCCCGACAACCTGAGCGATGGACAGTCCGGCGGTCGTATATCCCATGACGCGCAGAATGCGCTTCTGATCCGGGCCGACGAGGGTGGGAATCATCGCCCACACCTGCGGTGCAGCAACGGCCGCCGCACCGCCAGTGACAAAACGGAAGGTGAACATTGTCCAGAACCTCGACGAAACTGCACAGGCGACTGTTGCCAATGCGAAAACCACCATCCCAAGCGTAAGGATGATCCGGCGGTTACCTCGGTCCGAGATTGGTCCGGACACCAGGCCGGTGAGCGCGTATCCGATCGCATAGATGCTGACCAGCCAGCCGCTCTGCGTCGTCGACACGTCGTATGTCTTGGCAAGCGATGGCAGTAGTGGTGCGACGACGAAGGTGTCCGAACCGATCAGGAACATGACCGCGAACCCGAGTAGTGAAAGTTTTCGGTCCATAACGTCCTCCAGTCCGTTGAGAGCGCCTCAACGCTAAGCCTTGACAGTGCTGTCAATGTCAAGAGATGCTGGCGCGGTCCAGTAAGTTGATCGACGAGGGGCGTATGCGCATCAACGAAGCTGCCCGGCATGCTGGGACCAGTCCACGGATGCTGCGCTACTACGAGGCTGAGGGGCTGCTGGCGCCCGTGCGTCGTGACAACGGCTATCGCGACTACGGTGCTGGAGAGGTTCTCGCCGCCCGCCAGATCGTCGCGCTGTCCCACGCCGGCTTGCCCCTCTCGCTCATCAGGACGGTGCTGCCATGTGCCACAGAAAGCGGTGCGTTGAGGGCGTGCCCCTCGGTCGCGCCCGAGCTGCGCCGTCGGCTCCGCGACGTCGAAGAACAGATTGACGCGCTCGCGAGCGGCGCCGAGGTCATCAGGAGCCTCCTCGACAACCTTCAAGACGTCGCATCTGCCTAGCCCGCCATATAGTTGCGTGCTGGTGTCTTACTTGGCGGGCGCGAGCCGAACTTGGCTGCCACGCTGGCGTTTATCTTCTGAGGCCTGAGCTGTCGGGGAGTCCTACTCGCGTTGCAGAGTCATCGACGGCGAACTCTGTCCGAACCGCAACCACTGTGGTTAGGCTGGCCTTATGAGCAAGAAGCCTGCTGCCTCTGCCGCCTCGACCGACCTGCCTCTGCCTCATGCCGACCGCCCTATCGCCTCAGCCCCCGGCCACTGGGTCCTGGCCCGCGCCGGCAAGCGCGTCCTGCGTCCTGGCGGCGCCGCCCTGTCCGCCGCCATGCTCAGCCGCGCCGGCCTCGCCGGCGCCGACGTCGTCGAGCTCGCCCCGGGCCTGGGGCGCACCGCCGCCGAGATCATCAAGGATCACCCCGCCTCCTACACGGCCATCGACCGCGACCCCGACGCCGCCCGGCGCGTGGCCGCCGTCGTCGGGGACCTCGGTGCCGTCCGCCAGGGCGAGGCCGCCGACACCGGCCTGGACGAGGCCAGCGCCGACGTCGTTGTCGGCGAGGCCATGCTCACCATGCAGGGGGACAAGGGCAAGGCCGCCATCGTCGCCGAGGCCGCCCGCGTCCTGCGCCCCGGCGGGCGCTACGCCATCCACGAGCTCGGCGTCACTCCCGACGACATCGACGAGGACTACTACACCCAGCTGCGCCGCGACCTGGCCCGCTCCATCCACGTCAACGCCCGCCCCATGACGGTGGCATCCTGGAAGGAGCTCATGGAAGGGGCCGGACTCGTCGTCGACTGGGTCGACACCGCCCCCATGGCCCTGCTCAAGGTCGGCCGCAACATCCGCGACGAGGGCCTGGGCGGCTTCCTACGGATCGCCCGCAACGTCGCCGCCGACAAGGCGCTGCGCCGGCGCGTCCAGGAGATGGCCGCCACCTTCAAGTGCTACGAGAAGGACATGGTCGGCATAGCCCTCGTGGCCCACAAGCCCGAGTCCTGAGCCCCGCTTCTCGCCGGTCGTCGACGTCGCGGTCGTACCTCAGGTCGCGCGTTCGAGGGGTCAAGGGTGCGAACGCGCGACCTAAGTGTAATGATCGGGGAGGTTGGTTAGGCGGGTGATGGGTGGGTGGCCTTGGGTGGCGGTGTGGGGTCGGTGGTGATTGTAGAG
>NZ_JBGEVE010000001.1:0-173675 GCF_048514265.1 Actinomyces sp. SKVG-SVH-4(1)
GGATGGTGGAGATGTCGTCAGGATTGGGCGGAATTACTGTCTGACAACTTTAAATTAACTGCATTTCAGTTTGTTCTGTGTTTAAATTATAGGGATTGATTCTATGTGTGTGGCAATTTCGTCGAGTTTAGATTCCCCGCATCTAGTCGTGTTTTAGGGATGTGACTGGAAGCTTATTTCGTCAAGCAGTTTGGCTGCCATCTCGTTATTGGGGTTGATTGATAATGCCTTACGATACCTGTCTCTGGCACCTTGGAGGTCTTGGTGGAATAGTTGTAAAAACTGCCCATATGCAATTAAGGTTAAGTCGTTTTCGGGTTCGATCTCGAGGGCGTGCCTATATAGTTCCTCAATGCGTTCTGCCTCCCTCTCTTCTTTCGACTTCATCAGGGTTGCGGCGAAGCTTGTTAATGTCGTGGCATTGTCTGGGTCGATTTTCAGGGATGCTTCAAATTGATCCTTTGCGGCAGTATGGTCATTTAGGTCGCCATCTAAGAATAAGGCGTAGCTGGCCAGGTATGTTGGGTTATTCGGACTCTGTGATAATGCTCGTTCGTATAAGTGTTTTATCTTCATTAGGTTTCTGTCGTTTTGCCGCTGTAAGTAGATGGCGTAACTCATGATAATCTCCGACTCGCAGGACTGGATCTTAATTGCTGACTCATATGTCCGATGAACTTCATTAGGGTCTCCGCCCTGGTTCTTCAGGAGGATCGCGTAACTTCCCAGTGCTCGCGTGTTTCTGGGTTCTAGGGAGATGACTTTATTTAATATTTGAAGCGCTTCAGTTGCGTTGTTGGTGATCGTCATTGCTGTGGCGATACTGAGAAGTTGGGATGGTTTTGTGACTAATGTGGCTGCGGTACTGAGTGTTGAACTTGGTGTTGTCCAGTTGGCTTCGTCGGCAATAATGTCAAGTACTTCCCAGCTGTCGTTTCCCACTTGCCGCAGGAGTGCTATGGTGTCGTTGATGGGTTTGGTTGCTTGTTGCCAAACGTCATCCCAGTCGGCGGGTCCCCAGGCGGCGTTGCTGTAATCTCTAGAAAATGTGATGAGTTGCTCTCTTGAGGCGGACCCTAGGCCAATTCTGCGCCAGTCTGCTGCGGCCTTGATGAGTACTCCACACCACGAGTGATTCCTGAGTTCGTCTGCAAACGCGGCGCGCACTGCTTCGGCGCACCCTAGTAGGGGGCCTAATCCAATACTCTCAATCTGTGATATCTGGTTCGCGTAGGGTGTGAGTTGTGTGGCCTTAAGTTCGGTTGTTGAAAGTGAGCGGCTGAGCGTTACTCTTTTGAATCGGTTGATTACATCCCATCCCGCCACTTCCTCGCTGCTGCGGTCGCTGTGCTTGACGTACTGTGAGTGCATCATGGTCGCGATAATGATGCATGAATTGCTTATCCATCGGTTGAGTTGACCTAGTTTGAGGCTTTGGTTGGATAGGAATCTGTCAAGGTCGTCCAAGATGATAATTGCTCCGCGTTTTGGCTGCAGCTGGTTCTTGAGGATTATTTCGATGCTGTCCTCATCTGGTGGGAACCAATGTGGACGATTTGGCCATTGGGAACGAATTACCTCTATTGTCAGGCGAGTCTTCCCGGACATGGATGGACCCTCAATTAAAACGGGTGTTCCGTTACTGAGGTGCTTGATCAGTTGGTCCTGAATGTCGCGAGGAACGAACTCTGTGATATCGCGATTCGAGGTGTGCACCCTCAGTGAATCTAAAGGATCCCTGCTTATGTCGATTGTAGCCCCTGCTGATTCAGCGATCTGCCGCCTGTGGGAGCGCGCTGAGAACCAGTCGCGGAACTGGGGTGTTGCGGCGCTGAGTCCTGTGACGGTTGCGCTCACGACGCCCGCTATCGCAGAACTCGCTGTGTTGTGTGTGAGGAGTTGAGAGGATACGGTGCTGACGCCGCCGGCGATGATGCCAGCGGTCGGTGGGAGGATCCACCAGCCGGACTGGCCTAGGTCGGTTGAGCGGACCGCTATTTTCCGTGGCTTCCGTGACGGCATTGCAACCTCCATGCTCACTTGGTCTGTGGCGTAGGTTACCCCAATCGTGAGAAACCGGTCCCTCTGTGATGGCGGTGTGACACCTGATGGCTACCTCGGCCTCACTGCTGCCGCGGTGGTACCGTTCGGTCACTATGCGATCGGCTTTCCGCCGGGCCTGCAGGCGCCGCGCCCGCACGCACTGCGCCTCCTCGCCCGCCTCTGACCACCCCCACCCCGACTCGTCCGCCTCCAGCGTCCACGCCGCATCCCACGTGGGGGAGGGGCCCGCATGACCGACTGGCTCATGATCGCCGTCGGCGTGGTCCTCACCGTGGGTACCGCCCTGTTCGTGGCCGGTGAGTTCTCCCTGGTCGCCCTTGACCCCTCCACCGTCGAGACCCGCGCCGCTACCGGGGACAAGCGCGCCACCACCGTCCGACGCGCCCTGGGGCGCCTGTCCACACTCCTGTCCGGCGCCCAGGTCGGCATCACCCTGACCACCGTGCTCCTGGGCTACACCATGCAGGCCGCCCTGGCGAACCTGCTCACCGACCTCATGAGCCACTGGCTGGCCACCTCCGTGGCCACCGGCGCCGCAGTCGTCATCGCCCTCATCGTCGTCAACGCCTTCTCCATGGTCATCGGCGAGCTCATCCCCAAGAACGCCACCCTGGCCGACCCCATGCGCGCCGCCGGTCTCGTGGCCCCCTTCCTCATGGGCTTCACCACCCTCCTCAAGCCCCTCATCATCCTGCTCAACGGCGCCGCCAACGCCGTCCTGCACACCATGGGCATCGAACCCGCTGAGGAGCTCAGCGGCACCCGTAGCGCCGGCGAGCTCGCCTCCCTCGTGCGCCACAGCGCCGAGGAGGGCACCCTCGACGCCTCCACCGCCACCCTGCTCACCCGCTCCATCGGCCTGGGGGCCCTCACCGCCGTCGACGTGATGACCGACCGGGGCCGCCTCCATACCCTTGATGCCGACGACTCCGCCGAGGACGTCGTGCATCTGGCCCGCGCCACCGGCCACTCCCGCTTCCCCGTCATCGGCCGCGACATCGACGACGTCATGGGCATCGTCCACCTGCGCCGCGCCATCGGCGTCCCCTACGAGCGGCGCGCCGACGTCCCCGTCGCCTCCACCTCCCTCATGACCCCCGCGCCCCGCGTCCCCGAGACCATGCCGCTGGCCAACCTGCTCGTCGAGCTGCGCGCCCAGGGCTCCCAGATGGCGATCGTCGTCGACGAGTACGGCGGTACCGCCGGCGTCGTCACCCTCGAGGACGCCGTCGAGGAGGTCGTCGGGGACGTCGCCGACGAGCACGACCGCCGCCGCGCCGGCGCCCACCTCGACCCCTCGGGCCACTGGGTCGTCCCCGGGTGGATGCGCCCCGACGAGCTCGCCACCCGCGCCGCCATCCAGGTTCCCGACGACGGCCCCTACGAGACCCTCGGTGGCCTGGTCATGACCGAGCTCGGCCGCATCCCCGCCGTCGGCGACGTCGTCGAGCTGCCCCACGCCTCCCTGACCGTCGACGCCATGGACGGGCGCCGCGTCACCCGCCTCCACGTGCGCCCCAAGGACCCCGAGGCCGCTCCCGGAGGTCGAGGACCAGAGGGGGAGCGCCGATGAGTACTCCGCTCGCCCTCCTGATGACCACCATCCTTCTGGCAGGCAACGCCTTCTTCGTCGGTGCCGAGTTCGCCGTCACCTCCTCACGCCGCAGCCAGCTCGAGCCACTGGCCGAGGCCGGCGACGCCCGCGCCGCCACCGCCCTGTGGGCCCTGCAGAACGTCTCGCGCATGCTGGCCACCGCCCAGCTCGGCGTCACCCTGTGCTCCACCGGCCTGGGCGTCGTCGCCGAGCCGGCCATCGCCCATGCCCTGGAGCCCCTGCTCGCGGCCGTCGGTGTCGGGCGCGCCGGCTCCCACGCCGTCGCAGTCGTCATTGCCCTGGTCATCGTCGTGGGCCTGCACGTCGTCGCCGGGGAGATGGTGCCCAAGAACATCTCCATCGCCTCCCCGGAGAAGGCCGTGCGCTGGCTCGCCCCGCCCCTGGTGTGGTGCTCGCGCGTCTTCAGCCCCGTGGTCAACGCCCTCAACGGCTTCGCCAACGGGGTCCTGAGGGTCCTGGGCGTCGAGGCCAAGGAGGAGATCGCCGCGGCCTTCAACGCCGAGGAGGTCGCCTCCATCGTCGAGCGCTCCACCGCCGAAGGCGTCCTGGAGGACTCCACCGGCCTGCTCAGCGGCGCCCTGGAGTTCTCCGAGGAGACCGCCGGCAGCGTCATGGTGCCCCTGAGCGAGCTCGTCACCCTGCCCCAGGACTGCACCCCGGAGGACGTGGAGCGGGCCGTGGCCTCCACCGGCTTCTCCCGCTTCCCGCTGGTGGCCGACCCGGCCGCGGTCGACCAGGGGGAGGAGCCCGTCATCACCGGCTACCTGCACCTCAAGGACATCCTTTACGCCGACGGCGCCGAGCGCACCGAGCCGGTACCCGCCTGGCGTGCTCGCGCGCTCGTGCCCGTCGGCTACGACGACGAGGTCGAGGAGGCGCTGGCGGCCATGCAGCGCTCGGGGGCTCACCTCGGGCATGTGCGCAACGCGCAAGGGCGCTTCATCGGGGTCCTCTTCCTGGAGGACATCCTCGAAGAGCTCGTCGGCGAGGTCAACGACGCCATGCAGCGCGAGGAGCACCAGCGCCGTGATTAAATCGTGATTTAAAGGGTGGAATCGGCGGATTCCCACAACATGGGCTGCCTGGGGCGACCATTGTCGATCGCTGCTCCAGCGCTGGTGGTCAGGCGCTGATTCCTTCGTATGGCACGCGAATCCGGTTTGCAGCCGGCTGGTCGGATGGAACCCCTGGGGTTTGTGTGAGAAGTGCAGGTCACACAAAGGTGTGCTGGTTCTCCTGGCAAGACTCACAGCGGACCGCTACTGTTTTAACCGAGTACAACCCGGGCTGTCGCTCTGGCAGCCACCATGTCGCCACAGCCGGGAGACCGGCCGCAACGACTTCCCTATGACACTCAGCCACCTGGAGGCTTCCCGCGTGACCCCGCAGCCCATGAGTCGACGCCAGCGTCGCGAGGCGGAACGTGCTGCCGAAGCTGCTCGCCAAGTCGCTGAGGCGCAGGCCGGAACCGCCCCGTCGTCACCGTCGACGACGCACACCACTCACGTCGCCGGAGCCACTCGCCGCTCACGTCGCGACCTTCACGCTCACCGCGCCGAGAACGGCGCCGCCTCCAGCCCCGTCACCGCTCCGAGCCCATCGGCTCTCCCCGACGTCCCGGTCGCCCCGCAGAAGCAGAACCACCCGCAGCGGCCCGTGGCGCCGGCAGTGCCTGCGACGCGCCCAGGGGACGGTTCAGCGCCGCCGGCTCCCGCAGAGCCGGCGCAATCGCAGCCCGTCGCACCGATGAGCCGCATGGCCCGCCGGCATCAGAGCACCATCGAAGGGCCCGAGCCCACCTCCCAGCAGCCGCAGGCCTCGGCGCCTCAGGCGCACAGTGACGCTTCTGCGGCCCCCTCCGTCTTCTCCTCCTCGCCGCAGGTCACCGGTGACACTCGCCCCACCCGGCGCTCCCGCAAGGATCTGCGCACCGCCCAGGTCTTCGAGGACCCCGAGCAGACGCGGGAGAACCCGGCTGTCCAGAGCCCCGTGCAGCCCCAGGCCCACCGCCCCGAGGAACACTCCGAGCGTCACCACGACCAGCACCACTCGCATCGTGGGGACCAGGCCGCGCCCACCGCGGCACCTTCAACTCCCTCGGCACTGTCGCCCCTGGTTGCAGCCTCACTGGCCGAGTCCACCTCAGGGTTTGAGCCGGCAGCCGCTCACCCCGCCGGTGCCACGCCGTGGTGGGCCGCTAGTGGCACGGCTCCTGCTTCGCTCGACGACACACAGCGTCACGGTCATCGGCACGCAGCCGCGCAGACCACCTCCGCCGAGCCGGAGATCGGGGCGGCCTCCGAGCCCGCCTCTCGATCCGCGGGCCGTCGCCGGCAACGTGCCTCCGCCGCAGCCCCAGCCTCGACCGCCTCGGCCAAGCCCGTCGTCGCCGCCACGTCCCACCACACCGCCTCCTTCGACGTCCCTGGCGCGCAGGCGGACCACCCCGCCGTCCAGACGCCGCAGGCTGAGCCGTCAGCACCCGCGCAGCAGGCTCCCCAGGCGACCTCCGCTCCCGAGACACCCCACGAGATCCGCTTCTCGCAGCGGATCACGGACTTCCGAGGTGCCGAGACCATCGAGGTCCCCGAGGTCCGCAAGATCATGGCCGCCCGCAAGGCCGGGGTCCCGCTTGCGGACGAGGAGACCATCCGCGCCATCAAGGCCGCCCGGAGCACCAAGAAGACCAAGCCCGAGAAGACAGCCGCCCAGGCCAAGCGAGGCGAGGCGGCCGATGAGGCCGGCTCCCCGACGTCGTCGGCCAAGGCCAAAGCGGCATCGAAGCCGGAGGCCCACCGCGACTCCTCGACCGGCCCCGCTCCCGCCCGTCCCACCCGGCGCCGCACCGGCTCCGGGATCCTGGGGCGCACCGCCGTCCTGTCGGTCCTGGCCATGGCCACGGTGCTCGCCCCCCTGTCCAGCCACCTCGACAACACTCCGCTGGCCTCGGCCGCCATGAAGATGCACTCCAACGGCTCCGCCACGCAGAGCCCGGCCGCCGGCGGCACGAAGGCCTCCTCCGTGGCCAGCGCCGTGCTCGGCAGCGACGACCTGGACGACGACTCCGACACCCAATTGTCCAACGTGCCCGACGCCGCCACCCGCGCCCGGATCCGTGAGGCCTTCCAGAACGCCGCCAAGACATGCTCCTCGGCCACAGGCGCCTCCGGCGACACCACCGCCTTCAGCTCCAAGCCGCAGCTGTTCTACCCGATGCTTCCGGGCACCTACGAGATCTCCTCCGAGTACGGGTACCGCACCCACCCCACCCTCGGCTACCGCAAGCTGCACGCCGGGCAGGACATGGCCGCCCCCGTGGGGACGCCCATCTACGCGGCCGCCGCCGGCACCGTCACCACCGCCGGCATGGTCGACGGCACCGGAACCATCACCATCAAGCACGAGATCGACGGCCAGGTCTGGTACACCAGCTACCTGCACATGTACGAGGACGGCATCCACGTCAAGGTCGGTGACACCGTCACGGCCGGTCAGATGATCGCCGGCGTGGGTAACACGGGCCGGTCCTCCGGTTCTCACCTGCACTTCGAGGTGCGCACCAAGGACGACACCGCCGACGAGTCCACCGTGGAGCCGTGGGGCTGGCTCAAGCAGCACAACGCCGTCGAGCTCACCACCAACTGCAGCTGAGGGAGACCCACTGTGCCGCCTGCCGCGTCACGAACCCGCCGTCCTGCCGTCATCGCCCACCGCGGCGGCGGACGCGAGGTTCCCGAGAACACCTGGAGCGCCGTCGAGCACGTGGCCGCGCTCGGGCTGGAGTGGATGGAGACCGATCTGCGGCTGACCGCCGACGGCGTCGTCGTGCTCAGCCATGACGAGGACCTGCGGCGTACCGCGAACGACCCCCGCACCGTGGGGGAGGTCATGTGGGCCGAGCTGGCCGACCTCGACTCCGGCGACGGGCGCGGCTTTGTCCGGCTTGACGACGCCCTGTACGCCCAGCCAGCGATGAAGTTCAACATCGACCTCAAGGACTCCTGCGTCGTCCAGGCGGCCCTGCAGACGGTGCGCGACGCCCAGGCCCTCGACCGAGTCCGGTTCGCCTCCTTCTCCGCCCGCCGGCTGGCTGTGCTGCGCCGTCAGGAGCCACGGGCCATGACCTCACTGGGCGTCAGTGACGTGCTCGGCCTCATGCTGCGCAGTGAGGCGGCCGTCCCCCTGCCCCAGACCCGCTGGGGCTGGACCCGCGGCAGGGTCGACGCCGTCCAGGTGCCGGAGAGCTACCACGGCGTTCCGGTGGTCACCCGCCGCTTCGTCGCCTCCGCGCACACCGCGGGCCTGGAGGTCCACGTCTGGACAGTGGACGACCCCGAGCGGATGCGCTACCTGGCCGACCTCAACGTGGACGCCATCATGACCGACGTCCCCAGCCTCGCCCTCAAGACCCTGGGGTGACGCTGGGCGAGGCGAGTCGCACCGCTGAGCAGCGGTGTACGGAATCTTGCCCACCTCTATCCTCGGTACTACCATAATGTCGTGAGGTTCGAGTTCAGCGATTCTGCGGACAAGCATGGCGTGCCCCGCTCCGATGCGGAGTACGCCGTCATGCATCATGTCGACTACGAGATCCTCCAACCCCGCCGTGCAGGTGAGCAGTCATTCATGTTCGTCGGTCTGCCCCACCCGCAGGCACTGCGCTACCTCGAAGTCGGCGTCGCTGTTGACGGTCGTGGTCGACGCACCATCTTCCATGTCATGGAGGTCACTGATCTCTACCGTCACCTTGTTCCACCCGTCGACCACTGACCGACCAGATAGAGCCGCTATGTCTCCTGATTCCACACGCGCCCCTTTCACTGATGCTGAGCAGGCCTACTACAACCAGCTCGATGAGGACGTCACCGCGGGCCGCGTGCCCACCGTTGGACGCGGAACCCGCCGTGACGGCTCACGCGTCAGCGACACAGATCTTGACGCCATCCTCCGTGGCCGCCCAGGCCTCGGACAGTCCCACGCCACCGGCCGCGGACGCTCCCCGCGCCGCCAGGTCCGCCTGCCCGAGCACACCAACGCGGCTCTTGACGCCTACATCGAGAAGCACGGCACTACCGCCAGTGCCGTCATTCGCGATGCCGTTGAGGCTTATCTTTCCCATCAGAACACGCCAGCCGCATGATGACCGGTCTGAGCCATGGACACACTGTTGCCCTGTTGTCATGCCTCGAATACATGAGCAAGCCCCCGCCGCGAGTGGCGACGAGGGCTCGGAGGTGGTGCCCCGGACAGGATTCGAACCTGCGACCTTCTGCTCCGGAGGCAGACGCTCTATCCACTGAGCTACCGGGGCCCGAGGCGTGACTGTACCAGCGTCCCGGTCCTGGAGTGAAACCGGCGCGAGACATGCGACATGTCCCACGATGCCCGGCAGCCGCCGGGCTCGCTCGTGATCCGGCCCGCCCGTTGACGGTACGCTGACGCGCGTGACCCCAGAAGAGCTTGCCGCAGCCATCCGCACCGTCCTGGAGGAGGCCTCCGCCGAGGGCTCCCTCGCCCTGCCCGCCGCAGAGATTCCCGCCCCCCGCGTCGAGCGCCCCCGCAACCGCGACCACGGTGACTGGTCCACCAACGTGGCCATGCAGCTGGCCAAGAAGGCCGGCACCAAGCCGCGCGATCTCGCCGAGCTCCTCGTCCCTCGTCTTGAGGCCCTCGACGGCATCGCCTCCGTGGAGGTCGCCGGCCCCGGCTTCCTCAACATCCGCCTCGACGCCGCCAGCGCCGGCGAGCTCGCCCGCTCCATCGTCGAGGCCGGTGAGGCCTACGGCCGCAACGACTCCCTGAGCGGCCAGCACATCAACCTCGAGTACGTCTCGGCCAACCCCACCGGGCCGGTCCACCTGGGTGGCGCCCGCTGGGCCGCCGTCGGCGACTCCCTGGCCCGAATCCTGTCCGCCTGCGGTGCCCAGGTCACCCGGGAGTACTATTTCAACGACCACGGGACCCAGATCGACCGCTTCGCCCGCTCCCTGCTGGCCTCCGCGCGCGGCCAGGAGACCCCCGAGGACGGCTACGGGGGCGCCTACATCAGCGAGATCGCCCAGCAGGTGACCGCCGACGAGCTCGCCGCCGGCCGCCCCGACCCGGCCACCCTGCCCGACGCCGAGGCCACCGAGGTCTTCCGCTCCCGCGGCGTCGACCTCATGTTCGCCGCCGTCAAGGCCGAGCTGCACGCCTTCCGCTCCGACTTCGACGTCTTCTTCCACGAGGACTCCCTGCACACCTCCGGCGCCGTCGAGCGCGCCATCGCCCGCCTGCGCGAGCGCGGTGTCATCGAGGAGCGCGACGGCGCCACCTGGCTGCGCACCACCGACTTCGGGGACGACAAGGACCGCGTCCTCATCAAGTCTGACGGCAACGCCGCCTACTTCGCCGCCGACCTCGCCTACTACCTGGACAAGCGCGAGCGCGGCGCCGACTGCGCCGTCTACCTGCTCGGGGCCGACCACCACGGCTACATCGGCCGGATGATGGCCATGTGCGCGGCCTTCGGGGACACCCCCGGGACCAACATGCAGATCCTCATCGGCCAGCTCGTCAACCTTGTGCGCAACGGCGTCCCGGTGCGCATGTCCAAGCGGGCCGGCACCATCGTCACCCTGGAGGACCTGGTCGACGCCGTCGGCGTGGACGCCGCCCGCTACGCCTTGGCCCGCTCCTCCATGGACTCCATGATCGACATCGACTTGGATCTGCTGGCCTCCTCCACTTCCGACAACCCCGTCTACTACGTCCAGTACGCCCACGCCCGCACCCGCAACGTGGCCCGCAACGCCGCTGAGCACGGCGTGAGCCGCGACCCGAACGAGGCGCCCTTCGAGCCCGGTGCCCTGGACGATCCGGCCGACGCCGCCCTGCTGGGGGTCCTGGCCCAGTTCCCCGCCACCGTGGCCCAGGCCGCGCAGCTGCGCGAGCAGCACCGCGTGGCCCGCTACCTCGAGCAGCTCGCCGCCGCCTACCACGCCTGGTACGGCGCCACCCGCGTCACCCCTCGCGGGGACGACGCCGTGGACTCCGGGCACGTCGCCCGCCTGTGGCTCAACGACGCCGTCGGGCAGGTCCTTGCCAACGGGCTCGACCTGCTGGGTGTGAGCGCCCCCGAGAGGATGTGAGAGTTGATGACTGACCAGATTCCCGCCGGAGAGCCGTCCCTGGGGGCACTGGCCTGCCCCGAGCCCGAGGACCGTCCCGACCTGTGGCCCACCACGGCACGGCGCACGGACGACGGCGAGCTCGTCCTGGGCGGGCTGACCGTCTCCGAGATCCTCGCCGAGGCCCCCAGCCCCGTCTTCGTCCTGGATGAGGCCGACCTGCGCGGTCGCGCCGCCTCCTGGGCCGCTGCCATGCATGAGGAGTTCTGGCCCAGCTACGGCATGGCCGGGGGAGAGGCCTTCTATGCCGGGAAGGCCTTCCTGACCACCAAGGTCGCCCAGTGGGTCCTCGAGGAGGGCATGGGCATCGACACCGCCAGCCGCGGCGAGCTCGCCGTGTCCCTGGCCGCCCTGCAGGACGTGGACGGGGAGGAGGCCACCACGGACGCCACCCGTCTGGGCCTGCACGGCAACGGCAAGACGCAGGCCGAGATCGCCGTCGCCCTCACCCACCACGTGGGTCACCTCGTCCTCGACTCCCTCGAGGAGGTTGAGCTCGCTGCCCGCGCCGTGCGCGAGCTGCGTGCCAGTGGCGTCTACGGGCCCGAGGAGACCGGCAAGGTCATGGTGCGCCTGACCACCGGCGTGCACGCCGGTGGCCACGAGTACATCTCCACCGGCCACGAGGACCAGAAGTTCGGCCTCTCCGTCCACGGAGGCGCTGCCCGGCAGGCCATCGACGCGATCATCGCCGCCCCCGAGCTCGAGCTGTACGGGCTGCACTCCCACATCGGCTCCCAGATCCTGGACCTGGCCGGCTTCCGGGAGGCCGTCGGCATCGTCCTCACCCTGCGCCACGAGGTTGCCGTCGACACCGGGCACCTGTGCCCGGAGGTCGACCTGGGCGGCGGCTACGGCATCGCCTACACCGGGGCCGACCCGGTGCCGCCCAGCCCGGCGCAGGTCGCCCGTACCCTGGCCGAGGCCGTGCGCGAGACCTGCGAGCGCCTTGGAGACGAGGTCCCCACCGTCTCCATCGAGCCCGGCCGTGCAGTCGCCGGACCGACGACGGTCACCCTCTACACCATCACCGGCCTCAAGCGCGTCGAACTGGGGGAGGGGGCCTCGCGCCTCTACGTCAGCATCGACGGCGGCATGAGTGACAACATCCGCCCCGCCCTCTACGAGGCCGCCTACACGGCCCTGGTCGCCAACCGCCGCCCCGACCCGCAGGCCGGGCTGGTGCGCAGCCGGGTGGTGGGCAAGCACTGCGAGTCCGGTGACGTCGTCGTGCGCGACGTGGACCTGCCCGCGGACCTGGCCGTCGGTGACGTGCTGGCCGTGCCCGCCACCGGCGCCTACGGGCGCTCCATGGCCTCCAACTACAACCTCTTCACCCGCCCCGGTGTGCGCTGGGTGCGTGAGGGCGAGTCGGGCTGGGTCCTGCGCCCCGAGACCATCGAGGACCTTGTGCGCCTGGAGGGCTGAGGTCTCCTATCGGTCGCTCGCTGAAGCGCCGTCGTGCCAGGAAAATTCCTGCGACGACGGCGCTTCTGTGTATGTTCTGATAAAACGGTGAGGTGACCCTGAGGGCAACAACAATCTTAAAGAGTGCTGGGTGTAGCCGCTTCAAATGCGGGGTGAATGTCGATTGTTTTGGAGGGCTGACACAACTGACGTGCGGCTTGCCTGATAGGGGAGACACAGGGGTGGCATGGCTTGGCGATAGATTCATTGTAGGAAACCTACAAGGAAGTAGGCTGCTGTTTGTCGGAACAGGCAGGTTTGGGTGTGACGAGACTGTGACGTCGCGCGTGTTTTGAGTGTTCCCTGTTCCCAATCAGTCGGTTTGTGACACAGTGGTCTTGGTCATCACGGGGCGGCCTTTCCCTCTCCTGAACAGACGGTGGGAACGTTCGGTGATGTTTCGCAAGGCAGACCCTTGTCATCTATGCCAGGAATCCGGAGAACCCATGAACACAATGTCCACGGGCGCCGCCTCTCGGCCGGCCCTCACGCGAGGGGCGGTGAGGGGGGCCGCTGCCATCCTCACTCTCTTCCTTGTCGCGATCTTGTCTCAGTTCGCCCCCCAGGCGAGCGCTGAGCAGAACAAGAGCGTCAACGTCACCAACCTGTCTCTGACACGGGTGGACGGCAACAACGTTGAGCAGGACGGACAGCTCAACACCTACGACCTCGCCCGTCTCAGCTTCGACTGGAGCGGCGTCGACGCCAACCTCAAGAGCGGAGACTCCTTCACGATCGGTCTGGGTGAGTACTTCACCAACCTGCAGAACAGCGAGACCCACCCCATGACCGTCGAGTACGGCGGCAAGGATGTCGAGGTCGGTACCTGCACCCTGACCGTCAAGGACGTCACCTGCACCTTCAACTCCAAGGTTGACGAGCTCAAGGCCGCAGGCTTCCACAACTTCAAGGGTTCCGGCTCCGCCCTGGTGTCCGTCGCCAAGGCCACCGACGTGCAGTCCGTTGACTTCACCGTCAACGGTGTCACCACGACCGTCACCCTGCCCGGTGGCGGCGGCATCGGCGGCCCCAAGGAGAGCGACTGGGAGCTCACCAAGTGGGCCTCCAGCTTCTACAACAACTACAAGGAGCTGACCTGGGGTGTGAACTTCGGGACCAACCAGACCACTGGTGGCAAGCTCGGCAAGACCTTCGACGGCTCCCGCCAGAGCATCGTCTTCACCGACACCCTTGGTGGCGGCATGACCTTCAACCAGGCTGACGCCACCCGCACGGTCCTCAACCTGCGTCCCGCTGACGGCAAGTCCATCCCGCTGACCAATGCCGCCGGCCAGGACTCCACCACCCAGTACGGTGACTATGACGTCAAGGCCACTTATTCCGAGGACGGCCGCACCGCCACCTACGAGGTGACCGGTCCGTTCCAGAACGGTACCAACTTCACCCTGGAGTACCCCGTCTCCTTCGTGGACGCCAACGGCAAGGCCGTCGCCGCCTCCCGAGGCACCTCCTACGAGAACACCGTGAACCTCAACGGTACGGACCTGACCAGCACCCAGAAGCAGTCCTACGTCCAGTACTTCGACATCTCGGTCCAGATGGAGCCCGGCTTCGGCAGCTTCAACGTGACCAAGGTCGTCGAGGGCGAGGCTGCCGCGAAGGCCGCCGGCTCCAGCTTCGTCGTCGACGTCGCCTACGAGCTGCCGGCCGCTGCCAGCTCCTACCCGGACTGGAAGGCTCCCGAGGGCCAGAAGGCCACCGGCGAGGGCCGCACCGGAACCTCCTCCGTCACGGTCAAGCCCGGTGAGCCGGTCACCTTCGACGGCACCTTCCCCGTGGGCACCAAGGTCACGCTCACCGAGGATACCTCCAAGGCCCAGCCCGCCGCCTCCGGCTTCAGCTGGGGCGAGCCGGTCTTCACCATCGACGGCCAGAAGACCAACACCTTCACCATCCGCGACCAGGAGATCGTCAATGTCTCTCTGACCAACACGACGACGACCACCTCGACGCCGCCGACCACCACGCAGACCCCGCCCACGGTGACCACTCCGCCGGCGACCCCGCCGACCACCACGCAGGCCCCGCCCACGGTCGACAACCCGCCGGCGACCCCGCCGACCACTACGCAGCAGCCGCCGAGCACCCCGGGTGCTCCGGTGCCGCCCACCTCCACCCCGAAGACGCCGAACGGTGGCACCCCGCCGCTGGCGCACACCGGTGCTAACGCCGTTGCGCTCGTGCTGCTCGCCGGCGCCGGCCTGGGTGGCGGTGCCCTGCTGGTGGCTCGTCGCCGCAACGCCTCCTGAACGCGGGTGACCGCTTCTCGAGCCTGAACGCTCTGTCAGCAGAGCCCATCCAGTGGCCCCTCTCCGGTTCAACCGGGGCGGGGCCACTGGCCGTCTGCGCCCTGGGGTCCCGCCCCGACGGTCCGGCTCGGTGGATCTGCCGAAAGCAGGAGAGCCCCATTCGATCGTCTCGGCCGTGGGGAGGAGGAGGCCGCCCCGCTAATCATTCTCTCGAGGGGCGCTTATCGCGTGGCTGTTTTCTAGCCTGAAGGCATGAGCGCAACAACCTCCTCCTCTTCGTCCTCACTGACCTCCTTCCTCTCCTCCCTGGAGCAGCCGCCTCCGGCCTGGGGGTACTCCGACAGGGCGGCCGCCCCGGTATCCCTGGGACTGGGACGGGTGATCGGCCGACTGCTCAAGCAGATCATCTGGCGTCGCTGAGAACTCCGCCCCGTCCGCGCGCAGCCTCAGGCCAGCGCCGGAGGCACCCCCGCCGGCCTCATCGCACCGGTGAGCACAGAGCCGGCCGTGTGTCCACAGACGGACATGCAAGCGCTCCACGGCCGATGCCCCTTATGCTGGCCCGCAGTGATGGCCAGCGCCGGTGGGCGGTCGGTTGACCGTGCCAGCCGATCGGCCCATCGCATGACGCAGTCGAAGTGCCCACACGCGGCACGCAACACAGCACACACAGCAAGGTGGTCATCCCGTGGCTCAGGACCTCTCACCCGCCCAGCGCACACTGACCGTCGGCGTCCTCGGCGCCGGGACCGTCGGCAGCCAGGTCATTCGCCTCCTCACCGAGCAGGCCGACGACTTCGCCGCCCGCTCCGGCGCACGTCTTGAGATCACGGGCGTCGCCGTCCGCGACGTCAACGCGCCGCGTGACTTCGCAGTCCCCCAGAACCTCCTCACCGATGACGCCACCGCCGTCGCCACCGGCAACGACCTGGTCATTGAGCTCATCGGCGGGATCGAGCCGGCCCGTACCCTCATCCTGGCCGCCTTCAAGGCCGGGGCCAGCGTCATCACCGGCAACAAGGCCCTCATCGCGGCCCACGGCCCCGAGCTCTACACCGCCGCCGCGGCCGCAGGCACCGACTTCTACTACGAGGCCGCTGTTGCCGGCGCCATCCCTGTGGTCTACGCGCTGCGCGAGTCCATGGCCGGTGACCGCGTCACCAGCGTGCTCGGTATCGTCAACGGCACCACTAACTACATCCTCGACGAGATGAGCACCAAGGGACTCTCCTTCGAGACCGCCCTGGCCACCGCCCAGGAGCTCGGCTACGCCGAGGCCGACCCCACCGCCGACGTCGACGGCCTGGACGCCGCCGCCAAGGCCGCCATCATCGCCTCCCTCGCCTTCCACACCCGCGTGGGCCTCGACGACGTCTCCGTCGAGGGCATCCGCGAGGTCACCGCCGACGACATCCGCGAGGCCCACGCCTCGGGCTGCGAGCTCAAGCTCCTCGCCATCGCCCAGCGCCGCGACGACGAGCACGCGCAAGGCGTCTCCGTGCGCGTCCACCCCGCCCTGGTCCCCAACGACCACCCGCTGGCCAGCGTTCACGGCGCCTACAACGCCGTCCTCGTCGAGGCCGAGAGCGCCGGGCGCCTCATGTTCTACGGTCAGGGAGCGGGAGGAGCCCCGACCGCCTCCGCGGTCCTGTCCGACGTCGTCGCAGCCGCCGCCCACCGGGTCCACGGCGGCCAGGCCCCCCGCGAGTCCTCCTACGCGAGCCTGCCGGTCCTCGGCCCCGAGGCCGCCGTCACCCGCTACCAGATCCAGCTGCGCTCAGACGACGCCGTCGGCTCCCTGGCCGCGATGGCCTCCGTCTTCGCCGAGAACGAGGTCTCCATCAACTCGGTGCGCCAGAGCGCCTACGTCACCTCCGACGGCAGCCACGACCAGGCCGTCGTCACCTTCGTGACCCACCCTGCCCCCGTCTTCCACCTCGACGCCGCCGTCGAGGGCCTGCGGGACTCCGACCGGGTCGCCGAGGTCGTCTCCATCCAACGCGTCGAGGGCGAGTGACATGCGCATCGTCTACGAGCGCGCGGCCGTCCGGGTCCCGGCCACGACGGCGAACATGGGGCCGGGTTTCGACTCCTTCGGCATGGCCTTCCGCTACTACGACGAGGTCTCGGTGCGGCCGATCACCGGCACCACCCGCGTCATTGTCGAGGGCGTGGGTGCCGAGACGGTCCCCACCGATGACGACAACCTCGTCGTGCAGGCGCTGCGAGCCGGTCTGGACGCCGTCGGCGCCCCACAGGCCGGCTTCGAGATGCGCTGCGTCAACCGGATCCCCCACGGCGGGGGCATGGGCTCGTCCGCCAGCGCCGCCGTGGCCGGACTCATGCTGGCGCGCGGCCTCATCGCCGAGCCCGAGGCCCTCAGCGATGACCGGATCTTCGCCCTGGCCACCGACTTCGAGGGCCACCCCGACAACGTCGCGCCCGCCGTGTTCGGAGGCGCCACTGTCGCCTGGGTCGAGCGCGGGGGACGCCCGCGCATGGCGCCCATGCCCGTGGACGCCTCCCTCGGGGTGAGCCTGCTCATCCCACCGGCGACGACGCGACTGTCCACCAAGGAGGCCCGTCAGGTCCTGCCGGTCTCCGTGCCGCGCGAGGACGCCCTGTTCAACACCTCCCGGGCCGCCGTGCTCATGCTGGCGCTCGCCGGGCGTCCCGACCTGCTCATGGCCGGAACCGAGGACCGCCTCCACCAGGAGTACCGGCGTGGGGTCCTGCCCGCCTCGATGGCCGTCATGGACTCCCTGCGCGAGCAGGGCTACCCGGCCGTCATCTCCGGCGCCGGTCCCACAGTGCTGGTCCTGTCCACCCTGGCCGACCAGACCCGATTCGCCCTGGAGAACCACGGCTGGAGCGTGCTCAGCCCCGGAATCGACACCCGTGGGGCGGTCCTGACCTCCTGATCTGCGCGGACGGCTTCTTCATCCGCTCCCTGATCGTGGGCGCCCTCGAGTCCGAGGACGCCCGCGATCTGCGTCCGCCTCGAATCCCCGGTGAGGCGGCAGAGCCCTACTTCCAGGTGGGACGTGCACCACATCTGGGTAGTTGAGAAATAAACTATGGGCTTCTCCAGTTCTCTCAGTACACAAGAAATCATTGAAATCCAGTGTTGAGAACAGGGAGGACGTCTGATGCAGTTCGGGATCTTCACAGTTGGAGACATCACGACCGATCCGGCTACTGGCAAGGCTCCCAGTGAGCATCAGCGCATCAAGAACACGGTCGAGATGGCGGTCCTGGCCGAGCAGGCGGGTTTGGACTTCTTCGCTACCGGGGAGCACCACAATCCACCCTTCGCGCCGTCGTCACCCACGACCCTGCTGGCCAACATCGCCGCCCGCACGGACAAGCTGCTCCTGAGCACTGCGACCACCCTCATTACGACCAATGACCCGGTGCGCCTGGCCGAGGAGTACGCCTACCTCCAGCACCTCTCCGACGGGCGCGTCGACCTCATGATGGGGCGTGGCAACACCGGACCGGTCTACCCCTGGTTCGGCAAGGACATCCGCAAGGGCATCTCGCTCGCTGTGGAGAACTACGACCTGCTGCGCCGCCTGTGGCGCGAGACCAACGTGGACTGGGAGGGTGAGTTCCGCACCGCGCTGCAGGACTTCACATCCATGCCCCGCCCACTCGACGGCGTCCCGCCCTTCGTGTGGCACGCCTCCATCCGCTCGCCCCAGATCGCCGAGCAGGCCGCTTACTACGGAGACGGATACCTCCATAACAACATCTTCTGGCCCATCGACCACGTCAAGAAGATGGTCGACCTCTACCGAGAGCGCTTCGCCTTCTATGGTCATGGCCGGCCCGAGCAGGCGATCGTGGGCTTGGGTGGACAGATCTTCGCTGCCAGGAGTGAGGCCGAGGCCATCGAGCGATACACCCCCTACTTCCGCAACACCTACGTCTACCAGGGGGCGTCGCTGGAAGAGATGACACAGCACACGCCTCTCGCGGTCGGCACGCCTGAGCAGATCGTGGAGAAGTACCTGACCTACCGGGACGCGATCGGCGACTACCAGCGTCAGGCCTTCAACCTGGACCTGGGTGGCGTCCCGCACAAGGAGATCATGAAGCAGATCGAGTACCTGGGTTCCGAGATCGTTCCGGCGCTGCGCGCCGAGCTGGAGTCCACCAGGCCCGAGGGGGTTCCCGACGCGCCGCTCCACCCGCGCCACCGGGCCCTGCTGGAGGGGGCCGAGCCACCGGCTGAGGAGCCCTTCTCCCTGTCCAACGAATTCGACCCGCTCACGGGCCGGAAGGTGAGGATCTGAGATGGCATGGGAAACCCGTGACACGACGAGTGACAGGCAGGAGATGGATGACATGACCGCTGATACGACCGCGCCCGTCGCCCCTTCCGGGGGCACCCAGTCCCTGGCCGGATCGCCGACCTATGACGCCTACGCCAATACCCAGATGGGGCGTCTGAGCCGGATCGTTGCTCTGCACGCCGGGGTCTCGGAGCCCTCGACCTCCCAGATGCTCGCCGAGCGGCTGGCTGAGTCGACTCGCAAGGCCCTGGAGGCCGACTCCCGCCTGGCCAGCATCGAGGTCATCGGGCTCAGGCCCCTGGTCAAGGACATCGCCCTGGCCGGTGTGGGTGGCCCGGTGTCCGCCGACCTGCAGAAGGTGATCGATGCCCTGTCCGCCGCCGACGGCGTCATCCTGGTCAGCCCGGTCTTTCAGGCCTCCTACTCCGGACTGTTCAAGTCCGCCATGGATGTGCTGCCGGCCGGCACGCTTGAGGGTGTCCCCGTCCTGTTGGGGGCGACGGCCGGCACTGCGCGGCACAGTCTTGTGACCGAGATGGCGCTGCGGCCGCTGGTGGTCTACATGAAGGCCCTGCCGACGCAGACCGCTGTCTTCGCGGCCAGCGAGGACTTCGGTGCGGCCTGGCAGACGCCATCATCCTCGGAGAGGCCCGAGTCGCCCTTGAGTGAGCGCGTAGCCCGGGCGGGACGGGAGCTGGCCACGCTCATGGAGCGCTTCCCGCGCCAGGCGCCGGTTGACCCGTTGGCCGACTTCGCGCCCATGGAGGCGCTTCTCGCAGGTCGTTGAGGTCGTGAGCCTGGGGGCTTGAAGGGCAAGAGTCGGCTTGGTGGTGTCCGAGTCGATCATTCCGGTGGGGCTGATCGTGGGTACGGTCGGCCCCACCGGCGTCACGGCGACGACGAGAAGTGTCATGGATGGAATAATGGCTGCATCCCCGGCGTTGCTCGCCAGTGTTCCGTTAGGTGCTGCTTCTCCGGGCTGCTATGATGACGCTGTCGGCCGCACGGATCGCACCACGCCGCTGACCGCACCAGCCCCGGACCTGAGACTCAGGTCTCAGCAGAAGCCGGCAGTGCATGACCCACCCCCGTGAATGATTCCGGGGAAGTCTCCCCAGTTGAACGTCTCCTTTGTCGGAGCGTTATCACACCGTTAGGACACTCGTGACCGAGACCTCCAGCGCCCAGCCCTCGCTTTCCACCATGCGTCTGGCCGAGCTTCAGTCGCTCGCCGGCTCCATGGGCCTCAAGGGCACCTCCCGTATGCGTAAGAGTGAGCTCGTCGCCGCCATCCGTGAGGCGCGCGGCTCCTCCGCCTCCACTCCCAACTCCCACAGCACGTCGAAGAGCTCGCCCGATGCCGGGGCGACCAACGCCGCGGGCTCCTCCTCCGCCGCCTCAGCGGCCAGTGAGCCCGCACCGGAGCAGCCCCCGGCCGCGGCCTCCGGACGCTCCCGCCGTCGTCGCGCCACCGCGGCCTCCGGGGCCCCCGAGGAGCGCCAGTCCGCGCCGGCCCTCGACCTGGGCCTCGATCTGCCCGATCGCTCCGGCTCCTCCAGCAGCGACTCGGACAGCGGCTCCGGCCGTGACGAGGAGCGCCCCGCACGCAGCCGGTGGCGCGAGCGCACTGAGCGCGCCGAGCGCTCCGAGACCACCGAGGGCGATGACCGTGACTCCTACGGCCGCTCGGAGCGCGGCGAGCGCTCCTCGCGCGACCAGTTCCGCCGCGGCCGCCGGCGCGCCCAGGCCTCCGCCGGCGCCCCCGAGAACCAGGAGCGCGCCTCGCGCGAGCCCCGTACCGACTCACCCGAGGACCACGCCGATGCCAAGGCCGCCCTCATGCGGGACCTGGCCGACGCCACCGGGACCTCCGTCGTCGAGCCCCAGGAGCGTTCGCGCCGGGGCCGTGACGGCAATGACGAGTCCGACGGCTACGACGAGGAGCGCGGTGGGCGCCGTCGTCGGGGCCGCAAGCGCGGACGCGACCGCTTCGACCGTGATGACCGTGACTCCGGCCGTGAGGGCCGGGACGGCTCCGCCGGGCGCGGCAACCGCAACCAGCCGCGTGAGGACGAGGTCCTCCTGCCGGTCGCCGGCATCCTGGACGTCACCGACAACCAGCACGCCTACCTGCGCACCTCCGGGTACCTGCCCGGCCCCAAGGACGTCTACGTCTCCAACCAGCTCATCAAGGACAACGGGCTGCGTGCCGGCGACGCCGTGACCGGCTGGGTCCGCGAGGGCGGAGAGTCCTCCACGCCCCACCAGGGCGGGCGCAACAACCGCCGTCAGAACCGGGCCGGTCGGGTCAAGTACAACCCCATGGTCAGCGTCGAGACCGTCAACGGCATGGACGCCGAGCGCTCCAAGCGCCGCCCCGAGTTCGCCAAGCTCACCCCCCTCTACCCCCAGGAGCAGCTGCGCCTGGAGACCACGCCCAAGGCCGTCACCCCACGGATCATCGACCTGGTCTCGCCCATCGGCAAGGGGCAGCGCGGGCTCATCGTCTCCCCGCCCAAGGCGGGTAAGACAATCGTCCTGCAGCAGATCGCCAACGCCATCAGCGTCAACAACCCCGAGGCCCACCTCATGGTCGTGCTCGTCGACGAGCGCCCCGAGGAGGTGACCGACATGCAGCGCACGGTCAAGGGCGAGGTCATCGCCTCCACCTTCGACCGCCCCGCCTCCGACCACACGATCGTGGCCGAGCTGGCCATCGAGCGCGCCAAGCGCCTCGTGGAGCTGGGCCAGGACGTCGTCGTGCTGCTGGACTCCATCACCCGCCTCGGGCGCGCCTACAACCTGGCGGCCCCGGCCAGCGGCCGGATCCTCTCCGGTGGTGTGGACGCCTCCGCCCTCTACCCGCCCAAGCGCTTCTTCGGAGCGGCCCGCAACGTGGAGAACGGCGGAAGCCTGACCATCCTGGCCACGGCCCTGGTGGAGACCGGCTCCAAGATGGACGAGGTCATCTTCGAGGAGTTCAAGGGGACCGGAAACATGGAGCTGCGGCTGTCGCGCCAGCTCGCCGACAAGCGCATCTTCCCGGCCGTGGACGTGGCGGCCTCCGGCACCCGCCGCGAGGAGCTGCTCATCGACCCCGCCCAGCTCAAGATCATGTGGCGTCTGCGCCGCCTCTTCGCCGGGCTGGAGCAGCAGCAGGCCATCGAGCTGGTGCTCTCCAAGCTCAAGGACACCCAGTCCAACGCCGAGTTCCTCATGGTGCTGTCCAAGACCACCCCGGCCGGCACCTCCCTGGCCGACGGCGAGGACGAGTAACGCAACCGGCCAGGTGCCCGGTCTCACGCGGCCCAGCCGTTGCGACGGCGCGTGAGACAGTGGCAAAATCTGCTGCTGGCCTCCGGTTCACCCTCGCTCCCGCGTGGGACCCGGGACCCTCTGACGCTTAAGGAGAAACCTATGAAGCAGGGCATCCACCCCGACTACGTGACCACCACGGTCACGTGCACCTGTGGCAACACCTTCGAGACCCGTTCCACCGTCACCTCCGGTGAGATCCGCGTGGACGTGTGCTCGGCCTGCCACCCGTTCTACACCGGCAAGCAGAAGATCCTCGACACCGGTGGCCGCGTCGCCCGCTTCGAGGCCCGGTACGGCAAGCGCAGCAAGTAGCCGCGTCTCACGACGCCGGCGGCCGGCTCCCAGAGTCGCCGTCGGCGTCGTTTGCATATCGCACGAGTGCCGCTGGTGCCCGTCAGCACGACTCCTAGCCAGTGAAGGAACCCGAGTCCATGAGTGAGGACTTCTCCGCCGCAGAGCCGCTCCTGGCCGAGTATGCGGACATCGAGGCCGAGATGGCCGGGCCCGCGGCCTCCGACCCCGGTGCCATGCGTCGGCTGGGGCGCCGCTACGCCGAGCTGGGCAGGGTCGTGGCCGCCTACCGGGCCTGGCAGTCGGCCAGTGCCGACCTGGCCGACGCCCGCGAGCTGGCCGCGGAGGACGAGGACTTCGCCGCCGAGGTTCCGGCCCTGGAGGTTGCCGAGGCCGCTGCCGGCGAGCACCTGCGCGAGGTCCTCGTGCCCCGGGATCCTGACGACTCCCGCGACGTCATCATCGAGGTCAAGGCCGGTGAGGGCGGTGAGGAGTCGGCGCTGTTCGCCTCCGACCTGGCCCGCATGTACTCCCGCTACGCCGAGCGGCAGGGCTGGGCCGTGGAGGTCCTGGACGCCACCGACTCCGACCTGGGCGGCTACAAGGACGTGCGCCTGGCCATCAAGGCCCGCGGGCCCGTGGAGCCCCAGGACGGGGTGTGGGCGCACCTGAAGTACGAGGGCGGCGTCCACCGCGTCCAGCGCGTCCCCGTCACCGAGTCCCAGGGCCGCATCCACACCTCTGCGGCCGGCGTCCTGGTCATGCCGGAAGCCGACGACCCCGGTGAGCTCCAGATCGACACCGCCGACCTGCGCATCGACGTCTTCCGCTCCTCGGGACCTGGGGGCCAGAGCGTCAACACCACGGACTCGGCCGTACGCATCACGCACCTGCCCACGGGGATCGTCGTGTCCATGCAGAACGAGAAGTCCCAGCTGCAGAACAAGGAAGCGGCCATGCGGGTCCTGCGGGCCCGGCTCCTGGCCGAGCGTGCGGCGGCCGCCGCCGCCGAGGCGGCGCAGGCCCGTCGCAGTCAGGTGCGCACTGTGGACCGCTCCGAGCGCATCCGCACCTACAATTTCCCTGAGAATCGGATCGCCGACCACCGCACCGGCTTCAAGGCCTACAACCTCGACGCCGTTCTTGACGGTGATCTCGGTCCAGTGATCGCCTCGGCCATCGCCATGGACGAGGCTGAACGATTATCCCAGGTGGGTGAGGGCAGTGGTTCCTGAGTTGTGCGGCGGCGCGCCGGCGGGTGCGGTGGACCGCTACGGGCTGCGGGCGCTGGTGCGTCAGGCTGCCGGTCGGCTGGCTGCGGCCGGCGTGACCAGCCCTCAGGTCGATGCCCGAATCCTGGCCGAGCACCTGCTGGGGCGGGCCCTGCTGCTGGCCGATGGCGCTGACGGCGACTTCCCGGCCGCCTATGACGCGCTGGTGCTGCGCCGCGAGTGCCGTGAGCCGCTCCAGCACATCATTGGGCGCATGTGGCTGCGGGGTGCCGAGCTCATCAGCCGTCCCGGTGTGTTCATCGTGCGCCCGGAGACCGAGGTGGTGGCCGGGGCCGCCATTGAGGCGGCCCGGGCGGTCATGGACGGCAGCGGGGGAGTGGTCCTGACGGCCGACCTGTGTACCGGCTCGGGGGCGATCGCGGCCTGCGTCGCCAAGGAGGTGCCGGGAGCCCGGGTGGTCGCCGTTGAGATCAGCGAGACCGCGGCGTCCCTGGCCCGCGAGAACTGTGAGCGGCTGGTGCCCGGTCGCGTCGAGGTGATCCACGCCGACGCCACCGACCCGCTGGTCCTTCACGACCTCAACGGGCAGGTCGACGTCGTCGTCTCCAACCCGCCCTACGTGCCGGCCGGCGCCGTGGAGGACACCGAGACGGAGCAGCACGAGCCCACGGTGGCACTCTACGGCGGGGGCCCGGACGGGCTGGAGATTCCGATTGACGTCCTGGTGCGCTCGGTCGCGCTGCTGCGCACCGGTGGGGTGCTCGTCATGGAGCACGACCACGAGCAGGGGGCGCTGCTGCGTGCGGCTGCGCTCGGGGCGGGGTTCAAGCAGGCCGAGACGGGTAAGGACCTCACCGGCCGCGATCGCTACCTGCGCGCCGTGCGGTAGGCCCCACTCCGGCAGAGGTGGCTCTGAGAACCAAACTGAGTCTGACTGCTGCGAGCACTTGTTCGGGGTGGGTGGTGCTCGCTCGCATTTGGTGAGCTGAGGTGTCGCAGATTGAACGAACGCATCCTGAATGGATCTCTTATGTGCCAGTTGAAGTTGCCTTGCCTCACTTCACTCATGGAGTGACTTCGAAATGATGTGGAACGAGAGGATCAAACGAACCTAGGAATTGGGAGAAATCTGACAGTTGATAACGGGGCGTTTATCGGATCTATTTACATAAATGGATAGCAGTTTAAAACAAGTCGTAACGCGCCCTCATTAGCCTCGTAAACAAAATACCGAAGTTCGAGCTCCCTATTCTCAACTACAAGTCAGGGTAGTGGCTTACAGCTTCGAACTGCAGTAAATGACCGGCATTCGGCACTGAAATAATGAATGCTTCAGGAAGTAGTCTCCGCATAATCAGTGAAGTTCTGGGAGTAACAACGTTGTCCTTGCATCCAAGTATGACAGTAATGTCATCCTGGTACTCCATCGGTACTTCAGCAACGTATGGATTCTGCTCGCGTAGCAGTGCAGAGAGGGACAGTCCGTCCCTGAGAGCAAGAGAACGCTTCTTACTTCGTTCTGATTCCCGTAACCATAACCATGCGTCACGCCGCTGTGCTTTGAGGGCGAAGTGTGCACGTACATACTGAGAAGCACGAAGATTATACATTCCCCAGCCTAGCACTTCCGGCATCTTTGAAAAGAATACATATGTGTAACTTGCAAGCCTAGATACATCCGGTGTAGGGCTCCCCAGGATTATCCTGGTCCGAGGTGGTATCAGTCGTGCGCTCAGAGCATGATACAGCATCGAAGATGAGAATGAAGTTCCTATAATGAGGTGGGGTGGTCGATTAACTAGTTTAATAACGTCCGTGAACCAAACGTCCAAATCCGAGTAAGTGTTTATCTCTTGTCGTGCCGACCCCCCATGTCCCGGAAGATCAACCAAGTAGACGGCGTATCCGAAACCGACATAACGCTCTGCGAGAGGAATCATATCAAGCTTGTTTCCAGTAACTCCGTGGAAGATGTACGCAACTTTATCGGCTGCAGTATTGCATTCATACCAGCAAACTCCGTGTTTTGTCTGTTCCTCGCAGCCGAGCCGGGTTCTCAACATTCGCAGTGTCGGAATATTTGAAAACTGCACAATACTACCCCTAGAGCTAAATTCAGTTCGGTCGAAAGCAATGATATGCTACTGTGGGTGAACTGTTCAAGAAGACTTGTTTACATGATTCATTCTCTCGCCTAGTGTCACAATTTAGGTTGCTTCGCGTCACGATTCAGAATAGTTGCGAAGGATGGTCTCCGCATGAAGTATCTTTCTGTTGCAGTTATTATCGATGATAAGTTCCCGTCGGGAAGCGGCGTAAGTCGATCTGTTCAAACTCAAATCGAGGAACTCACTCGCTTGGGGCATATGGTCACATTAATTGCGCCGGTCTCGGATAGTATAATTCCAAAAAGTACTCAAGTAATTACGGTTCCTTCGTTTCGCCTCCCTGGAATGCCTAAGCACACACGAATACTGCGCGTTTCTCGTCGTACATTGCGTGAAATTGGAGGGAAGTATCGTTTTGACGTGGTTCATAGTCAAACCGACACTGGAGCGTTACTGTTGGCGTCGAAACTAGCGCAAATGCAGCGTATCCCACATGTCCATACATTTCATACCAACATAGCCGGAGCGCATACCGTGCCAATTTCGACTTTCTTCGCAAGTCTTGGCTATCGTATGTTGGCAACCAATATCGCTCGTATTCACATGCGCCATCTACCGAGATTCCCTACCGATGCTCCTCGACTCGCCTTGAATAAAAGGATTTGTCGGTTTGATTGGCGTACTCAAGCAATCATTGCTTACGCAGTCGACGCATCGACTACACCTTCACGGTACATGTCGAACTATATACGAGCCGCATCAAATGGATTGCTTTCATCTATCGCAGTCGTGCGGACTGGATACAATCGTACTTTTGAGCATCATGTGCGCAAAATTCGACTTGGCGGTAAACAAAGGGATGGCAGACTACGTTTTATCAGCGTAAGTCGACTCGTTAAGGAGAAACGAGTTGATGTTATCATCGAATCCTTTAAAAAGGCTGCCATACAAAATAGTGAACTAGTTATTGTTGGTGACGGTGCAGAACGCGCCAGGTTGATGCAGCGCGCAAAGGGAGAGATGAACATCTCCTTTACCGGACACGTAGGCAGCCTAAAAAGAGTTGCTCAATTGTTGTGTGAAGCTGACGTGTTTGTTCTTGCGTCGTATCGCTTCGATAATCAACCCGTCGTTATCCCCGAGTCACTTGTCGCCGGAGTTCCTATCCTTTATTGTGATGACCGTCTTGATGCTGGGCTAAGTTCGCGTAACAGCCTACTTGTGCGCCCAGATATTAGGAGTCTAACGAAAGGAATGCGACAGATTGTCGAACCGGCGTTGTATCAGCAACTTGTTGAGAATACGAAGGGCGCGTTGGCTGACATGTCTCCTCATGTCACTGGTTCGGATTATGTGAAACTGTATATGCAAGTGCTGAACGATTACGACCGCGGTCGTTAGGTTGCTGGCATGTGTTATGTGCGAGAGCTGAACATTCTAGTACGGTGGGCTGATAATACTGTGTAACTATCGGAGTACGGGATTAGTGTGTATTTAACTGAGCGAGGGAGGCCGGGTACTTTGTGTGGTGGATCCCGTCGAAGGTATAGTGATGAAGGAATTGACGTTACGTTTCCAAGTATTGATCTAAGGGTCACTCCGGTTGCGACGACGATCATATTTCCATGGGAGAGATGGGTAGGTTGCTCGTGCGGTCGTGTGAATCGTTGGATCGGAAGATGATCGTGTCTGAAGTTACTGAGTCGTCTCGTTAACTCATAATCTTGTTAATTTGGTTTGTTTTAAAAGAATAAGGGGGTGTTCAGCGTATAACTGGAGATGGCGGGGAGCGATGCTGCTGGTAGTTGTGCTTGCGTGGCTATTGAAGTTCGAGGGATTTTGAGCACACAAATTACTCTGCGGTTTTGGTTGTGGAAGTCTCGTTTGTCGTGACGTAGGGGTGTCGGTTGAGGAGTACGGACTTCAGACTGAGCATCGGAATTAGTCTATTGAGCAATATCAGGGTTTTAGTGATCTGACCTCCGTGTCATAATTCACGTCTGCACCTACTAGGATTACTTCGAGAGAATGCTATGCATGAGAATGAGAACAACGACCCGTCCTGTCCTTCAATGAATCAGAAGCAGATCGACATTGTGATTGCCAGTTACGCGGCTGAACGAGCAGATTGCGCTGCAATGTTTGGGGCCAGTACTAACATTTTGGGGTTTGCTGTGAGTTCCCTGGGTTTAGCTATTATTTTCTTACCTAATCCCGAAGGAGTGCCTGAGGAATGGTTGTTTTTGATTTCTAGCATTCCTTGGGCATTGCTTGCTCATCACTCGATTATGGCGGGGGCTACTAGTGGACATGCGTTCCAGTGCCGAGAGTATGAGCGCCTTATCGCTAAAGTTGCACCTGATCCAATTGTATACAAGGAATATGAGAATAATGATGAGGTTATATTTGGTTCCAGTATAGGCGAACGCTACATTACTCCGAGAGTTGCTCGTTTTCCGAGGTGGTTCGCATGGCATTTTAGTATGTTGTTACTGTGTGGATTACCTGCACTGTATTCAAGTTCGATTATTCTTCATCTTTTTCGTTGCGATATATTTTGGGGTGTGCTCACGTCCATTGTGGCGCTTGTTGGGCTAATTGTCGTGGCTGTTAATCATAGAGATAATGTCGTTTGTCCAGAAATTCATGAGACTCGAAGAAGAAGTGTATAATTTTGGCTGAATTTCAAACTCATTGACCGTAAGGAGTGGGGTATGAGTTGTAATTTAGTGCATTATTATATTTGCTATGCGCAAGGTTTGTATTTTGTTTAAATTGTTGGTGTTTGCTGGTATTGGTGCGGGGCAGTAGGTGGTTGTTCGGGCTGAGTGACGCTCGCTCGCATCTGGTGAGTTGAGGTGTTGCAGTTTGAGCGGGTGTGGAATCGCCGTTCGTGGATTGGGTGCACGATCTGGGTCAGGAGTTACGACCGCCTGCGGAGGATAGCTGATCCGCCGACTCGTGGATCACTGTCGTGGCGTCCTCCAGGAACGCAATGAGCTGATTGACCCGGCTCTCGGGCCAGCCGTCCACCAGTGCCGTCAGTTTCCGGTTGGCGGGCAGGAATATCTCGGCGAGACGATCAGCGCTCGTGGCGTGGATGGTGAAGGAGCGCAGGTCCGTCTCGCTGGGGCGACGCTCAACCCAGCCATCGCGGACGAGTCGCCGCAGCACGCTCGTCATCGTTGTCGTCCCCATCCGGGTGCGGCGGGCGAGGGCAGTGGGGGTCTGCGGGCCGTCGCGGTGCAGGGCGTCGAGTACCGCCAGGTCGCTGTCATTGAGTCCAGTTTTCGCAGCGACAGCGCGGTTGCTGGCGGCGAGCTCGCTGTTCATGGCACGCAACGCCCGGATGAGACGCTGATCGTGAATCCCTCCGCTCAAGCGGCCCTCCTGATCGGGGTGAACATGGATGAGTGTCAGGATAGATCGATGACGAGCTTGCCACGGACGTGACCCTTTGCCAGCTCGGTGTAGGCGGCGCGAATCTGCTCCACTGTGAAGGAATAGGTGTGGGCGACCTCAACCTTGATGGCGTCATCCGCCACCAGCTCTGCCACCTCCTCGAGGTCGCCGCGTCCACTGCTGTGCCGTGAGCCGGTGAACTGCGCGCCCCTGAGGATTGCTGCGGGCGAGGGAACCAGGGTGCCGATGGAACGGCCCGTCAGTCCGAGATCGCGGCCAAGCCGTACGTAGGTACCGCCGTAGCAGTCCAGGAGCTTGGTGACGGGGGAGGGAGCCGCGTCGCGAACCCGGCTGGTCAGATTCTCACCGTAGGTGACTGGAATGGCACCCAAGGAGCGGAGGTAGTCCATATTGCGGGCGCCGGCGATTCCGATGACGGTGGCGCCTCGGCTCGCGGCCAGCTGAGAGGCGAGCGAACCCACACCGCCCGCGGCGGCACTGATGACAATGACATCGCCCTCGTGCAGGTTCAGGTGTCTGAATGCGCCGCACGCGGTCTGTGCAGCCACACCCAGGCAGGCCGCCTGTGTGAAGGACAGTGGAGCTGGCTTCTTGATGACGTCGTCGGCGGGTGCCACCAGCTCGGTGGTGAGTGCCCCGCGGGTGTCGGCCTGACCGGGCGCACTTCGCAAGGTACCCAGTACGGCATCGCCCACGGCGAGGTCGGTGACGTTCGCACCGACGGCATCAATGACGCCTGCGAAGTCGCGGGCCACGCCCCCGGGGAAGCGAGCGGATGCGCCCTCCAGCCAGCGTCGAGGATGAAGGATGCGCTGAACCCGTTCAAGCCTTCGCAGATCGCCTCGGAAGGTCTTGAAGTCGAGGGGGTTGAGCCCGACGGCGCGCACCGCGATGCGTACCTCTCCGTCGCCGGGTACCTGCGGCGGGCGCTCGGCCTCCTCCAGGACCTCTGGCCCGCCGAATGTGCGGTACTCGATTGCTCGACTCATGGAAGCCTCCTCGGACTCACGCGACAGCGAGATGCTGCGCTCACATCCAACTACTACGTAGAACGTATAGTACGAGGTTCGTATTAGGTGGGCAAGGAAGTGTCCTTGGGCGGGCTCTGTGGTCCCTTCGGGGAGAGGTTGCTCAGTCGAGCGGCCGCGGCTTGCCGCTGATGCCAGGGGTGTGTCGTAGCGACTCGTTGTCCTGTGGCGGCAGGCGCTGACCCGTGTCCTTTTAGCTGTTCTGCCAGGCGGCGGTCGCCTCCATGAGTGCCATGTAGTCGTCCTCCCGGGCGCTCAGGAAGACCTGCTCCCAGGTGTCGGCCATAGCGTTGGGCACGAGCCCGGTGATCCGCATGATCTCCGCGGTGAAGGGGATCGCGTGAATGCCTGAGGCCGTGGTGACGCCTCGGTTGGTCACCACTGGGGCCTCCACATAGTGCGCACCGCCTCGGTATCCACTGGCCTCCAGGTACTGAGCGGCATTTGAGGTGTGGCGGCGCTCGTCCAGGAAACCACCGCGGGCCAGCAGGAGCGTGGCGCCGCAGATGGCCGCCACCGGAATCTCCTCATTCGCGAGACGGCCGACTGCCTTGATGAGCCGGTCGTGCCCAGCCGCGTAGTGGTCTCCTCCAGGGATGACCAGGGCTGCGAGCGAGCCGTCGTCGGCCAGGGCCTGCAGGGTGTCGAGGTCGGCCTCAGGCGTCAGTGGCAGGTTGCCGAGCGTGCGCACCGGATTCAGCCCGTCGCCCACGAGCAGGAGCCGAAAGCGACCGGGCTTGAGCTGCTCCGCGCCCGCGATCTGAGTGGTGAGGTAGGCGTACTCCCAGTCCGCCATGGTCTCGGTCGTGTACAGGGCGATGGTGCGCATCTGGGTTCCTCTCGCAGCGGCTTTCGCAACCTGTTCACAACGTACTGTGAAGGCGGGCGGTGCGGCGGGGAAAGCGGGACATGTCGGTGGCCTGGCCTAGGCTTGGCCTCACGATGAACGTGATGAACTCCCTCTTCGGTGCCCTGCCCATGCCCGGCTCCGGCGGTGCGGCCACGCCGCCGCCCGAGGCCGCGCTGCCCGCCCTCGTCCCCGCCGCAGGCTCCTTCGACGACGACTCCTGGGCCGAGGCCGAGGCCCCGGAGGAGGACTGGGGCCCCGAGGACGCCCCACCGCCTGAGGACGAGTCGGCCGCAGCCCCCACCTGGGAGGAGCGTCAGGATGAGGTCTCCGCTCTGGTCGCCCGCGCCCAGGCCAATGCCGCCGCGGCCCGCGCCCGGGCCGACGGCGCCGCGCCCTCGGGCCGGCCCACTGGCCCGGCCTGGGGCGTTACAGTCTCAGACCCGGCCGAGCTCATCCGTGGCCTCAACCCGGCCCAGGAGGCCGCCGTCACCCACGCCGGCGCCCCCCTGCTCATCATCGCCGGTGCGGGCTCGGGCAAGACCCGGGTCCTGACCCACCGCATCGCCCACCTCATCGCCACCGGCCGCGCCCGCCCCGGCGAGATCCTGGCCATCACCTTCACCAACAAGGCCGCCGCCGAGATGCGTGAACGCGTCACCGCCCTGGTGGGCCCCGCCGGCGAGCGCATGTGGGTCTCCACCTTCCATTCCGCCTGCGTGCGCATCCTGCGCCGCGAGCATGAGGCCGCCGGCCTGCGCTCCACCTTCTCCATCTACGATGCCGCCGACTCCACCCGCCTCATCACCCTCATCGTGCGTGAGCTGGGCATCGACCCCAAGCGCTTCACCCCCAAGACCTTCGCCCACCGCATCTCCGACCTCAAGAACGAGCTCATCACCCCGGCCCAGTTCGCCGAGCGGGCCGTTACCTCCAACCCCCTTGAGCGTCACCTCGCCGAGGTCTACCGCGCCTACGCCCAGCGCCTGAGCGCCGCCAACGCCCTGGACTTCGACGACATCATCATGCGCACCGTCTCCCTGCTCCAGACCCGCCCGGCCGTGGCCGAGATGTACCGGCGCCGCTTCCGCCACATCCTGGTCGACGAGTACCAGGACACCAACCACGCCCAGTACGTCCTCGTGCGCGAGCTCGTCGGCGGGCCCGGCACCTCTGGGGCCGGCTCAGCCCTGCCTCCGGGCGAGCTCACCGTCGTCGGCGACTCCGACCAGTCCATCTACGCCTTCCGCGGCGCCACCATCCGCAACATCGAGGAGTTCGAGGAGGACTACCCCTCGGCCCGCACCATCCTGCTGGAGCAGAACTACCGCTCCACCCAGAACATCCTCTCGGCCGCCAACGCCGTCATCTCCCGCAACAGCGGCCGGCGGGAGAAGAACCTGTGGACCGCCGCCGGCGACGGCGCCCCCATCACCGGTTACGTCGCCGACTCCGAGCACGACGAGGCCCGCTGGATCAGCCAGGAGGTCGACCGCCTGGCCGACGAGCACGGCGTGCGCCCCCGCGACGTCGCCGTCTTCTACCGCACCAACGCCCAGTCCCGCGCCCTCGAAGAGGCCTTCATGCGCGCCGGCCAGCCCTATAAGGTCATCGGCGGCACCCGCTTCTACGACCGCCGCGAGATCAAGGACGCCATCGCCTACCTGCGCGCCGTCGACAACCCCGACGACGACGTCAACCTGCGCCGCATTCTCAACGTCCCCAAACGAGGCCTGGGTGACAAGGCCGAGGGTGCCTTGGCCGAGCACGCCGCCCGCTACTCCGTCTCCTTCGGGCAAGCCGTCGCCGACGCCGCCGGAGCCTCCCGTGAGGCCCAGACGGACGGAACCGAGAACACCGACGGACAGGCACCCTCCACCACCGGGACTGACGAGCCGCCCGAGGTCGAGGGCCTGACCACCCGGGCCCGCAACCAGGTGCGCGGCTTCCACGAGCTGCTCACCACCCTGCGCCACATGGTCACCGCCGGCGACGGCGTCGCCGACGTCCTCGACTCCGCCCTGGACGCCTCGGGCTACCTCGCCGAGCTGCGCGCCAGCGACGACCCCCAGGACGCCACCCGCGTGGAGAACCTCGCCGAGCTCCACTCCGTGGCCAGTGACTTCCAGGCCGCCAACCCCGACGGCACCCTGGCCGACTTCCTCGAACGCGTCTCGCTCGTGGCCGACTCCGACCAGCTCCCGCCCAGCGCCGACCTGGAGGACGAGGAGGCCCGGCAGGCCGAGGAGCAGGGTCAGATCACCCTCATGACCGTCCACACCGCCAAAGGCCTGGAGTTCCCGGTCGTCTTCGTCACCGGCATGGAGGACGGCACCTTCCCTCACAGCCGCTCCCTGGCCGAGGAGACCGAGCTCGCCGAGGAACGGCGCCTGGCCTACGTGGCCCTCACCCGCGCCCGCGAGCGCCTCTACCTCACCCGCGCCGCCGTGCGCTCGGCCTGGGGAGCCGCCAACGCCATGCCCGCCTCCCGCTTCCTCGACGACGTACCGGACGAGACCATCGACTGGAAGCGTCTGGCCTCCTCCATGGAGGCGCTGCGCGGCGGCGGCACCGGCTGGGGCAGCAGCTGGGGCGAGGGCGGTTTCGGCTCGGGCGGGCGGCGCTCAGGCTCCTCCCGGCAGAGCTCCTACTCCGACGACGATGACTTCGCCCCGCCCGTGGGCGCAGGAACCAAGCGCTCGGGCAAGCTGGGGCGCGTGGAGACCGCCCAGGACCGGGCCGCCAAGCGCGCCTCCGCCCGCCTCGAGGCCCGCGGCAAGCAGAGCGACTCCTCACCGGCCGGTGCCGCCTCCTCGGAGGACCTGCCCGCAGCCGTCGCCGGGCTGAGGACCGGCGACCAGGTCCGCCACGACTCCTACGGGGTGGGCACCGTCGTCGGCCTGGAGGGCAAGGGACGATCCCTGACCGCCCGCGTCGAGTTCGTCATTGACGGCGCCCCCACCACCAAGCGCCTCATCCTGCGCTACGCCCCCGTCGCCAAGATCTGACAACACCATCCGCCATCAGCCTCCCGCGGTATCGGAAACCGTGCTGAAGTCAGTGGGCGCCGGTTCCTCCTGGCGGGGGAGGTGTGGCAATCGGCGGGTAGGAAACACTGGGGTCATGAACACCCCGGTCTCCTTCCCGACATCATCCGTGGATCCGCGGGCTCCTCGCCTCCTGGACCGGCTCGTCCCGGTCAGTCCCCAGTGGCGCATTCCTCCGCGGAAGGCGGAGCGCCTCGGCTGGCTCCAGCTCCTTCTGGGGATCCTGGTCGTCCTCGGCGCTCAGATGATCGTCGGGCTGCTGGCGGTGGCGACTGGACTCGTGCGACACGGGGGCGGGGCGGCAGCCCGCCCGGGTGTCGCGTTCATCGTCGCAATCAGTGCCGTGCCCCTGACCGTGCTCGGGTACTGGCTGCTGGTGCGCTTCGTCGGTGGCCGGCCCGTCATCGAGCTGGGCGGGCGTGGGGCGGCACTGCGTGAGCTCCTGGCCGGCCTGGCCATGGGTGCGCTGCTCATGGGTGCCGTCATCGCGGTCCTGGCCCTGCTCGGTTCCTATCACGTGGTGGACGTCGGTTGGAACACGGGGATCCTCGTCGGCCTCCAAGCCGGTATCGTTGCCGGATTCACCGAGGAGATCCTCGTCAGAGGTGTCATGCTCCGCCTCATCGAGGGGTGGCTGGGGACCTGGTGGGCGCTGGCCATCACCGCAGCGTTCTTCGGCGCCGCCCACCTCGGCAACCCTCAAGCCACCGTCTTCGGTGCAGTGGCGATCGCACTGGAGGCGGGCATCCTGCTGGGCGCCTGCTACCTGCTCACCCGTCGCCTGTGGCTGGCGATCGGGCTGCACGCCGCCTGGAACTTCGTCCAGGGCGGCATCTTCGGCTCCGACATCTCCGGCACCGGGTCAGGACGCGGACTCATCGAGGCCCGCTTCACCGGCCCCGACCTGCTGACCGGCGGAGCCATGGGAATCGAGGCCTCCGTCGTCGCGGTCGTGCTGTGCACCGCGGCCGGCGTGGCCATGCTGCTGGCGGTCCGCCGGCGCGGGCTCGTCGTCCCGCCCTGCTGGCGCCGCCCGCCTCAGGCCGCACTGGACGGCACGCAGCCGGCATAGGATCCGTCACGAAACCAGGACGGAGCACTGTGTGTTCGTACCATGGGGCGCGCGGTCGTACCCTCTACCCCTCGAACGCGAGGCTCAAGGTACGACCGCGACGTCGAGCACCTCGGGCGGTGACGGCGTGAGCCGACCGCAACCGGATCAGCTGCGGCTCGGCACCAGGCGCACAGGGCGCCGCTCGGCCCGGAAGTCGTTGACCGGGGCCTCGGAGGCGTAGCCCAGAGCGAAGCCCGTGATGAGGCGGTAGTCCGACGGCGCCTCGAACTCGGCGTCGAAGGGACGGCGCCAGGTGGCCAGGACCCCCAGGGGGCAGGAGTCGACGCCGTGGGCCTTGGCGGACAGGAACAGGGTCTGCAACATGATCCCGGCGTCGAGCGCGGCGAAGGGCATGAGGCCCTCGTGGACCAGGACGAAACCGATGACCGGGGCGCCGAAGGCCTCACAGTTGCGGCGGGCGGCCGCGTCACGGGCCTCGCGGTCCTTGCGGCCGATACCCATGTGCGCGTACAGCCGGCCACCGACCGCCTGGGAGTGGGGCAGCAGGTCCGCGGGGTAGGGCGCCCAGGTCGGGTAGTCGCCGTCGGGCGCCTTGCCGCTCAGGGCCAGGCGGGCCATCGCCCCAGGCTCCTTGTGCTGGAGAGGGAGGGCAGCGTCGAACTCCTCGATGTAGGCCGCGCGCAGACGGTCCGCCTGCTCACCGGTGGCCAGCGCCACCATGAAGGGTCGGGTGTTGGACCAGCTCGGTGCCTGGCGGGCATCCTCCAGGATCTCCTCGATGACCTCAGGTGGTACGGGATCGGTCCGGAAGTCCCGCACGGAGTGCCGGGAAGCGGCCAGGTCGGAAAAGGTCTCGGGGGTCATTGCGGCGTCTCCTGAGGCGGGTGCTGATGGCGGGGGCCGAAGGTGGAGTCGTCCAGCTGGCGCAGGACCCGGGCCGGGTTGCCCACCGCCAGGCTGCTGGCGGGAATGTCCTTGGTGACTACCGAGCCCGCGCCGATGACGCAGTTGTCCCCGATGGTCACGCCGGGACAGACGATGACCCCGCCGCCCAGCCACACGTTGTCCCCGATCGTGATGGGGTCGGCCGCCTCCAGGGAGCAGGCGCGCGGCGTCGGCTCCAGGGGGTGGACCGGCGTGAGCAGCTGGACGTTCGGGCCGATCTGGCAGTGCGCGCCGATACTGATCCGGGCGACGTCGAGGGCCACGAGCCCGTAGTTGACGAAGGTCCCCTCACCCACGGCGATGTTGTCCCCAAAGTCCACGCGCACCGGCGGCAGCAGGTGTGCCTTGTCGCCCAGCCCCGGGATCGCTGAGCGCAGCAGGTCCCAGCAGTCCTCCTCGCCCTCGGCGAAGGCCCGCTCGAAGCGGTGGAGCATTGTGCGGGCGTGGGCGGCGATCCTGGCGTTGTCCGGGTCGTCGGCGACGTACCAGTCACCGGCGAGCATGCGCTCGCGGTTGGTGCGCTCGTCGCCCACGAAGTAGGGCTCGGCCTCCGGGAAGCGCGGGGTGGGGGTCTCACTCATACCCAGCAGCCTAGCGGCGGCCCGATGCGCCCGTCGGCCGGTTCGAGCCGACCCGCCGGAGTCGGCGCTCGGAGCCTGATCAGGAGTGGGGGAGCACCTCGGCCACGGCCGCCCGCAGCGTCTCCGGCAGGCCCAGGGCCTCGAGCTCACCCAGCAGGGCGGTTCCGCTCAGGCCCCGCTGCACCGCGTCCCAAGCCAGGTCCTTAGCCATGTACTCCACACGGGCGGCGTCCAGGATCGCGTGGACCTCATCGCGCCAGTCGGCTGGGGAGTGCTTCGTGCCGCGGAGGACCAGCTGGACGCCGTCGATGAGCTCCTGGCGGCTCAGTTCCTCCAGGTGCACCAGCGTCCCGGCCCCCAGGGTGAAGCCGTCCCCACGGACCTCCTCGGTGGCCAGCCGTCGTGCCCGCTCACCCACACCCAGCCAGGCGCCGGCGACCTGGCCGGCCAGGAGCCGCACCGTCACCAGCCGCGAGGCCGGCACGACGTCGGCCGCCCCCTCCAGGCGGATGCGCAGCACCACGTCGGCGCCGTCCTCCTCCTCGGCCTCCGGCCAGGTCAGCGCCATGTGGGTGCGGGCGATCTGGTCCTGCCCGGGCTGGGCCGAGCCGTCGTCCTCCTCCAAGGTGAAGCTCCCCGAGCCCCCGGGCACGACGACGATCTCCAGCTCGCGCGGATTGTCCCCGGCCGCCTCCGTCAGGTTCCCGGCCAGAGGGATCACGGAGCCGGCCCGGGCCAGTACCCCGATCCTGTCCAACGGGCGCGACAGGCTCAGCATGCGCCCGCGCCCACCGGTGGTGGCCTCATAGCGGCGCCCCGTGGGCAGGTCGTACCAGACGCCGTCGGGCAGCCAGGTCAGCTCCCGCCCCAGGCCGGTGGCCACATCGAGCGGGGAGGTGAAGGGCACCACCAGCAGGTCCCCGAAGCAGAAGCTGCCCCGGTGCTCGTAGGCGGCCAGCTCGCGCGGGTGGTCGTGGTAGACCGGACGCACCGGAGCGATGCCTTCACCCGCCGAGCGGCGCGCCCACGTGTACAGGTAGGGCACCAGCCGGTGACGCAGCCGCAGGTGCGCCTCCATCGTGGCGCGCGCGTCACGCGAGTAGCGCCACGGCTCCTTGGAGGTGAAGCCCGAATTCGACGAGTGCAGGCGGTTGATGGGGGAGAAGCAGCCCAGCTGGAACCAGCGCGCCGCCATCGTGTCGTCGCTGCCGCCCAGCATGTGCCCGCCGATGTCATTGGACCACCAGAAGTAGCCGATGTTGGCGGCCGTGGCCGTGAAACGCGGCTGGAAGCGCAGGGAGTCCCAGCTGATGATCGTGTCCCCGGAGAAGCCCACCGGGGTACGGTGGCTCGAGGCGTCGGCGAAGCGAGAGAAGGTCACCGGTCGGCGCCGCTCCACGCCACCGTCGGCCGCCGGGCGCTCGCGGCCCGAGTCGAGGTAGTGGACGTGGTTGAGCATCCACAGCGGGTCCAGGCCGGGAACCGTCGTGGAGCCGCCCTGCTGCCAGTCCAGCCACCAGAAGTCCACGCCCTCGTCCTCCAGGGGATGGTGGAGGCGCGAGAGGTAGGAGCCCACGAAGTCCCGGTCGGCGATGTTGAAGGGCACGTCCTCCCCGGTGCTCGCATCCAGGCCCAGGTCGGCGCAGACCTCCTCATAGGCCTCCTCGTGGCGGCGCACCCCCTGGGCCGGGTGCACGTTGAGCGTGGTGAGCATGCCCCGCTCGTGCAGGCCGGCCAGGAAGGCCGCCGGGTCCGGGAACAGCTCCCGGTTCCAGGTGTAGCCGGTCCATCCCGTGCCGATCGCCGGGTCGATGTCGGTGACGTGCCAGTCCATGTCGATGACGGCCACGGAGAAGGGCAGCTCCTCGGCGGCGAAGCGGTCCATGAGCGCCAGGTACTCCTGGCCGCTGTAGGGGTGGTAGCGGCTCCACCAGTTGCCCAGCAGCGCCCGCGGGATGAGTGGGCTCGGCCCGGTGAGGTGGAAGAAGTCGCGCAGCGCCTCCTGGTAGTCCTGGCCGTAGCCAAAGACGTAGAGGTCCTGCGCCCCGTCGGCCAGGCGGTTGCCGGGCTCACGGGGCTGAACCCACTCGTCCTGGGTGAGCAGCAGCGAGGCCGAGTCATCCAGGGCGGTGATGCCGTTGAGACTCAGCAGGCCCGGACCGAGGGCGACGGCGCCGTCGGCCTCATCAAGGGTGCGGGTGGTACCGCCCAGGTTCGTCGGGAAGGTCTCGGCCGGGTCCCACACGTCGCCGTGGTGCCAGGTGCCGCCGTGGGCGTGCAGCGCCGTCGAACGCAGCCTGACGCTGAGCCCGGCGGGGGAGAATCCCAGGGAGGGCACATGGGTCAGGTGCAGGTGCTCGGTGATGATCTCCACGCGGTCCTGACCGTGCACCACCCGGAACGACGGCGTCTCACCCAGGTCGCGGTTGACGACCAGCTGGGTGGCGGCGTCAGTGAAGACGCCCGTGGGGGAGTGCTCCATGCGGATGAGCCGAGAGGTGAGCACCGTGAACCGGTAGCCGGACTCCTCCGACGAGGTCCCGGCGATGACCGCCTCAGGGCGGGCTGCGGCCGGGCGCGGAGTGTCAGGGGCATCGCGGAGAGGAGAAACCAACAGTCGGCCTTTCACAGCAGGAGTCGTCGCGGGGGCGGTGGGAGAGGCGGCGCCCCGAGTGAGGCGCGAGAACTCATCTTAATCGGCCCTCCTTTCGGGCGGGTTCTGACACAATCGGTACCGGCCCGCAAGATCCCGTCAGCCCTGGCGGCGGAGCAGGGGAAGGCCCTCACGCACCCGGCCCGCTTTCCTCGCATCCCCTGTCCGGTAGGAAGGAAGTCGCCCGTGACCTCTCCCGCGCCCCTCGTTGTCTCTGCCCACCACGTCGGCGACGATCCGGACTGGTGGCGCCGCGCCGTCGTCTACCAGGTCTACCCCCGCTCCTTCGCCGACTCCGACGGCGACGGGATCGGTGACATCCCCGGCCTGACCAGCCGCCTGGACCACCTCGACGAGCTGGGTGTCGACGTCGTGTGGCTCAGCCCAGTCTACCACTCCCCTCAGGACGACAACGGCTACGACATCTCCGACTACCAGGACATCGACCCCCTCTTCGGATCCCTGGCCGACCTCGACGCCCTCATCGAGGGACTGCACTGCCGCGGCATGCGCCTGGTCATGGACCTCGTCGTCAACCACACCAGCGACGAGCACCCCTGGTTCACCGCCAGCCGCTCCTCCAAGGACGACCCCAAGCGCGACTGGTACATCTGGCGACCCGCCCGGCAGGTCGACGGGCTCGCCCCCGGGCAGCCGGGCACCGAGCCCACCAATTGGGGATCGGCCTTCTCCGGGTCGGCCTGGGCCTGGGACGAAGGCACCCAGGAGTTCTACCTGCACCTCTTCTCACCCAAGCAGCCCGACCTCAACTGGGAGAACCCGCAGGTGCGCCGCGCCATCCACGAGATGATGACCTGGTGGCTGGACCGCGGCGTCGACGGCTTCCGCATGGACGTCATCAACCTCATCTCCAAGACCTACCCGCTCACTGACGCGCCCCAGGGCGAGGGCGACCTCTACGGCAACGCCTTCGCCGCCGTCGCCAACGGCCCCCGTATTCACGAGTTCCTCCGCGAGATGAACCAGCAGGTCCTCGCACCGCGGCCCGGCCACGTCCTGACCGTCGGGGAGATGCCCGGGGCCACGAGCGCCGAGGCCGCCCTCTACACCGACCCCGCGCGAGGCGAGCTCGACATGGTCTTCCAGTTCGAGCACGTCAGCCTCACCGACGGGCCCGGAGGCAAGTTCGACCCGCAGCCCCTCGAGCTCGTCACCCTCAAGCAGAACCTGGCCCACTGGCAGGCCGCCCTCGCTCCCGACACGACCCCCACCGGTGCCGTGAGCGCGGAGAAGGGCTGGAACTCCGCCTACTGGGACAACCACGACCAGCCCCGCGCCGTCTCCCGCTTCGGCGACGACGACCCCGCTTGGCGTGTCCGCTCGGCCAAGACCCTCGCCACGATCCTCCACACCCACCGCGGCACCCCCTACATCTACCAGGGCGAAGAACTGGGCATGGCCAACACGGTCTTCCGTGGCATCGAGGACTACCGGGACCTGGAGTCCGTCAACCACTTCCACGAGCGCGTGCGCGCCGGCGATGACCCGGCCGCCGTCCTGGCCGGCATCGCCCCCGTCTCCCGGGACAACGCCCGCACCCCCGTCCACTGGGACAGCAGCGAGAAGGCCGGGTTCACCACCGGCGAGCCCTGGATCGCCCTGGCCCCCGACCACGGCACCGTCAACGCCGCCGCCCAGGTGGGAGTACCTGGCAGCGTCTTCGAGCACTACCGCCAGCTCATCGCCCTGCGGCACGACGACGACGCCCTCGCCCTGGGCACCTTCCGGCTCCTGGCCGCCGACCACCCCACCGCCTGGGTCATCCTGCGCCAGTGGCGCGCCCCCGAGACGCAGGGCGGCGGTATCGAGCAGCTGCTGCTCATCGCCCAGTGCGCCCGCGAGGACCTGCCCCTGACCGGTCAGGGCGGCCTGCTGGCGGCGCTCGCGGCCGAGGGCCTGGAGCCAGAGGAGTGGAGCGGTGCCGAGCAGGTGCTGCGCGCCGCCGATCCGGACGTTCAGCCCGGCTCGGCCCACTCGGGCCTGCCGGAGGCACTACCGGGATGGGACTCGGTCCTGCTGCGCCGTCGGGCCTGAGGAGGTCGGGCGCGCTCTGCGCCTACCCGACGGCCCCAACTGGAATAGTGCTGGCCGGCCGGTCGTTGGCCTCGGTGGACACACCCGCGGATTTCGGAAGCAGGGGATCACCATGGAGTTCAGCCAGGTCGTCGCCAATCGTCACTCGGTACGAGACTTCACCGACCAGCCCGTCTCCCAGGAGGATCTGGTCGACATTGTCCGCACCGCCCAGCAGGCGCCGTCGTGGGTGAACTCCCAGCCCTGGCGGGTCTATGCGGCCACAGGGGCCACGCTGGCCAGGATCAAGAAGCGCCATGCTGCGGACGTCGCTGCCGGCAGGAAGGGAAACGCCGACCTCCCGGTGAAGCCTCGTACGGAGTGGTCTGCGACCACCCAGGAGAACATGGCCGCGCTCGGCGAGCAGATCGGTGCACAGCTGGGCGAGGGCGTCCAGGAGTTCCAGGCATCGCAAGGACGGCTGTTCAACGCCCAGGCAGCCCTGTACGTGACGATCCCGGTCGAGTCCACCCCGTGGTCCTTCCACGATCTCGGGGCCTTCTCCGCCATGCTCGTCCTGGCGGCCGCCGACAAGGGCCTTGGCGCTATCAACGCCTACGCCCTGGTCATGTACCCGGACGAGGTGCGCGAGGCCATGGGGATCGGAGCCGATGAGATCGTCGCGATCGGGATCGCGCTGGGCCATCCCGCAGACTCGGCGCTGGCGGCCTTCGCCCCCAGCCGCGTCGATGTCAACGAGATCCTCACGATCAAGGACTGAGCGCAGAGGGCTGCTTGCCAAGGGTGAGTCCGCCTGGAAGCATGCGATCCGCTCTGCGCCTCGGGTGGACGACTCTCGCACATGGGTGTCAGTGGGAGTGGACGTCAAGGGGCGGTTGCTGGAGATGGTTGCTGTTCATAATGGGCGTGGAGACTGGCTTGTTTATCATGCTATGACGCCGCCCTCGAAAAAGACTCTCAAGGAACTATCCATCGACAGGAGGAGATCATGAACCGCGATCAGATGAACGCCGCCTTCGGGGTGACTGATGAGCAACTTGATTCCTTGGCTGCCGACTATGAGGCAGGTGACTGGAAGGGGAGGCTTGGTCCTGTAGTGCAGGGTCGTCCTCGTCTGTACGAGGAAGAGATGAGGACTATTTCGTTCCGCATACCTGCCTCACGTTTACAGGCCATCGATGCGCACGCTGAGCGTCACGGCAAGAGCCGGTCGGAGTTTCTTCGCCAAGCCATTGATGATGCCCTTCTCGCTGGTTAGAAGACTGGTGGTGGCACTCTTCTACGTCGGCCCAGGAGGAGGATGAGGGAAGCGGCCACGGCTGCGCCGGTGAGCAGGATCGCCGTGTTGAGCCACGAGAGCTCGAAGTCGGGCAGGTTCTCGCTCTCGAGCTGGCCGATGAACAGTCCCAGCGCGTTTCCGCTGACGTGCAGGCCCAGGGCGAAGAACACCGACCGCAGCCGCACCACCGACCAGCCGGCGAGCAGCCCGAAGAGCACCTTGTGAAGGATCTGCCAGGCATAGCCCTTGAGGCTGGTGTCGGAGGTCAGCCAGGTCGGCAGGTGCAGGGCGGTGAAGGACGCCGTCGTCATCAGCACAGCGGCTGTTGCCCCGAAGCGCTCGTGTATCGGTGAGAACAGGGTGCGCCTGAGCGTGATCTCCTCGGGGATCGCGTTGTAGACGACGCCGACTGTCAGGGCGAAGGCCAGTGCGTGAAGCACCATGGAGGCGGTGATCTCCGGCTTCCACAGCGGGCCGGTACCCGTCGGCCCCATCCAGGTGTGCAGGCCGCCGAAGGCGACTCCGCCCAGCGCGCCAGCGGCGAACAGGACGGTTCTGCTGCGGATGCCGCCGCCGGTCAGCAGGTCGCGCCAGCCTCGGCCGGACAGTCCGAACCACAGGGCGAGCCCGCCGACGTGAAGGAGGACGAGCATGAGGATCCACGGCCCCCGCAGGAGCGCCAGGGCCGTGCCCAGCGCCGGCGCGCTGGCCAGCAGGGTGACTGCGGTGAGGGCGGTGCCCTCAGAGGCTGCGGGCCGTCCGGTCTCGAGGGCGTAGGCGTCGGCCGCGCTGGGCTGTAGCGCGTGACGAGGTGGTGCGGCGTCGTGGAGACTATCCATAGTGATTCCGATGGAGACGTGGCTGCCGGTTGCGATCCGCCCAGGAGTATATGTTCGTGCGGTTGAATCAATGACCCTGACACGTCGCAGGCGGGTCCGGCTACCGACTCCGTGAGGTCCGCAGCCGTGAGACCACGGTGCGCTGCCAGGTGGGGGAGGCCAGCAGCGTGACCGCCACGACGACGGCGAGCAGAGCCACCAGCGTCCAGGCCCCGGCGCGGGCCAGCTCCCAGGTGAAGACGATCCCGAAGACGGGGGCCCTCTGAGTGGTGGCGAGGACGGCACCCGCCCCCGCCAGTGCCAGGACCGGCACGTTGGCCTGCACCCCGCAGGCGTGGAGCGCGATCGCCAGGGCGGCTCCGGCGCTCGATCCCGTGGCCAGGGAGGGGGCCAGCCGGCCGCCGGTGGCGCCGGCGGCGAGCGTGAGACCGGTGAGGACCGGCTTGAGGGCCACGATGCCCACCAGCAGGACTAGGCCCGCTCCCACAGGGCTGTTCGAGGCCCCGGGAAGGCCAGTACCCAGAGCCATCTCCATGGCGTCGCGCCCATTGCCGACGATCGCCGGGACCCACAGGCTCACCAGCCCGGTGACCAGTCCTGCCGTACCGATCGCCGCCGGCAGCCACCGGGGGACGCGCACCCGGTGCGCCAGCATCCACGACCACAGTCGCCTCGCCCCCACGCCGAGTACCGCGGCCACGGGCACGAGCAGCACCAGCCCGAGGACGGTCCCCGACGACAGCCCCGATGAGACGACCTCGAAGGTGGGGCGCCCGTGGGAGTGCAGCCAGGAGACGAGCGTGGCGATGAGGCACACCGGCACCGCCACGAGGGCACCGCGCCGTCGCATCCCGGCGACCATGACGAGCTCGACGGCGTAGGCGGCCCCACCCAGCGGCGCGTTGTACATAGCCGCCAGCCCCGCCCCGGCGGCGGAGGCAATGAGGATCGCGCCCTCGCTCCCGCCGATCCCCAGGCGGTCGGCAAGCCTGGCCGCCACCGCCCCGGCGGCCAGACGCGGAGCGCCCTCGCGGCCCACCGAATTGCCCGCCCCAACCGTGAGGACCTGGGTGACGGCGTCGAGGAAGGGCCGCGCCAGCCCCATCCGGGCAGCCGCCTGACCACTGCGGTCCGCGACCACAGACTCCACGTCCGCCATCCCGCCGGTGGCGCGCAGCCACCACCACAGGCCACCGGCGACAAGGCCGCCCAGGGCCGGGGCGAGCGTGCGCCGCCAGGGCGGGGCGGTGGCCAGGCGTTCCAGGAGCCCGCCGTGGGTGACTCCGTAGAACAGTGACTCGAAGAGCTCCAGGAGCAGCGCCATCGCGATCCCGATGAGGCCCGCGGCCACGCCCGCCGCGGCGGCAGCCAGAAGGAACCGGGGTCGTATCAGCGCGCGCACGCCAGGCACCATACCCGGCCCGGCAGTTGAGGTGCGGTCAAGTACGTGGATCGTCGCGGACACACCCTCACCCTCGACGTGGATGCCTCGGGCACAGTCCGTGAGCCCCATGGTGCCTCCTCGAGACCCTGGGCGGTTTCGAGACCGACAGGCTTCTGCGGCCCGGTCTAGCGGTGGGACGCGGACGTGCTGCTCGGGCGTCCCAGGAACCAGATGGCTGCAGCCGTCACCAGCGTCTCGGTGACCATGGCGATGACAGACGGAGCGGTGAACCGGCTCCACCCGGTCAGGGTCTCCTCCCGGCTCAGGCAGTCCAGCAGGACGCCGGTGAAATTGCCGCCCACATGCATGCCCAGGGCGAAGGCCAGGGAGTCCAGGCGCAGGACGGACCAGGCGGCCACCAGTCCGAAGAGAAGCTTCTCGGGGACCTCAGCCGCATAGGTGGAGACGGTGGCGTGAGAGGAGATCCAGGTGGGCAGGTGCATGACAACGAAAGCCAGGGCTGTGGTCCACAGGGCGAACCCGCCTCCGAACTGCGCCCGCAGGGGCTCGAGCAGGCAGCGGCGCAGCGAGAACTCCTCGGGGACGGCGTTCATGAGCACGCCGACCCCCAGCGCCATGGCCAGGGCGGACAGCAACCCGGTAGGTGTCACAGGGGCGAGGACGGCTCCCGGGTTGTCGATCGGGTGGTGTGCCACGGCGGACAGAGCGCACAGGCTCGCGCCGACGGCGAAGAGCAACCAGGGACTGCGAGGCCCTGCGGAGCGCAGCAGGTCGCGCCAGCTGCGGCGCCACATGAGGAACCAGATTGCCAGCGCCCCCAGGTGCAGGACGGCGAGGACCTGCCAGGGGCCGCCCACCAGAGCCAGGACGGCGCCGATCGACAGGCCTCCGACGAGCAGGACCAGGGCCGCCCAGGCGCTCCTCCGTGTCCGGGCCGCCTCCGCCCCGGCGGGGGTTCTGGCGGCCTCTGGTGGGGTCGCCCTGCGCCGCGGGCCGGGTCGGGCGGCCACCTCCTGCTACCTCTGATCGCTGGCCGCGTCGTCGACCGCCTCACCGAAGTCGGGCACGTCCTGAAGCGTCAGGGTCCCGATGTCCTGGCTGACCAGGCCCACGGCGGGTCGCAGGCCCAGCCACCACTGGTGGCGGGGGCGACGGTGGTCGCGGTCGAGGTCGTCGTTCATGCGGTCCAGGGGCTGGTCGGAGACCTTGCCCCCCATCAGGCCCACGTAGGAGGCCGTCGGCTCACCGCGCTTGAGGGCGCAGGCCAGCAGCTCCAGGGAGTGGGCGACGAGCTTGGTCGCCATGATCCGGTCGAAGGCCGTGGGGCTGCCGCCCTGCTGCTGGTGGCCCAGGATCGACTCGCGCACGTCGTAGAGGCCCTTGCCTTCCTCAGCGAAGATGTGGGCCAGGACGTCGGTGGTGTAGTTGACGCTGGCCCGCTCGTTGCGGATCACGAGGTAGAGGCTGCGTCCCGAGCGGAAGGACTCCACCATCCGCTCGGAGTCCGCCGCCAGGCCCGCCAGCGTGATGCCCTCCTCGTTGAGGTAGACCTTCTCCGCGCCGGTGGCCAGGCCCGACATCAGGGACAGGTAGCCGCACTTGCGGCCCATGACCTCGGCGACGAAGCAGCGGTGGGAGGCCGCCGCGGAGAGCTTGATGGAGTCCAGTGCCACCACCGCGTTGTTGAGGGCCGTGTCGGTTCCGATGCTCAGCTCGGAGCCGGGCAGGTTGTTGTCGATGGAGGCCGGCACGCACACGATCGGGATCTGGAAGGCGGGGTAGCGGTCCCGCTCGGTGACCAGGCGGTAGGCGCTCAGGTAGGCGTTGTAGCCGCCGATGACCAGCAGGGCGTCGATCTCATGGAGCTCAATGGCCCGCCCCAGCGCGTAGAGCTGCTCAATGGTGGGCACCTCGCGGCGCGTGCCCAGCTGGGCGCCGCCGTCACCGACCCAGCCCTCGACGTCGGCCCAGGTCAGCTCGCGGACGTCGCCGTCCAGCAGACCGGGGAAGCCGCCGTAGACTCCCAGCATCGTGAAATCGTGGTCGAGGCCCAGACGCACGGCCGCGCGCGCCGCCGTGTTCATCCCCGGGGCCAGGCCGCCGGCGTGGATGATGGCAACCCGCTTGGGGCGGTCGCAGGCCGACGGCGTCGAACCCGCATCGGTGGCCGGCTCGGCGGGAGGCGTCGACATGGTCTCGAACAGCTCGAGCATCCTGCCGAAGCTCGCCCCGCGGGCCTGGATCGCCCCGAGGTAGTCATGGGCGGCCACGAGATCCTTGACGGCGCGGGTGGCCGCGATCTGCTCCATCATCGGCAGGCGGCGGATGCGGTTGCGGCGCTCGGCGATGATGACCGGCTCGCTGCCCGGCTCCATGGACACCACCTCACGGGCGGCAGCGCAGCCCAGCAGCGTGGACATCCAGCGGTCGTAGGCGCTGGGGCGGCCACCGCGCTGGACGTGACCCAGGATGGTGACGCGGGCGGCCTCACCCAGCTTGTCGGCGATGACCTGGCGGACGTCGTCGGCGGTGATGCGGTTGCCCTCGCGGTCGGTGGCGCCCTCGGCGACGATCACCATGGACTCGCGGCGCCCGGCCTCTCGGCCCGCCTTGAGCTTGGAGCACATGTCCTCCTCCCAGTCCTTGCCCGGGGGGAGCTCGGGGACCAGGACGTAGTCACAGCCCCCGGCCACGGCCGCCATGAGGGCCAGGTAGCCGCAGTGGCGACCCATGACCTCCACGACGAAGGTGCGCTGGTGGGAGGCGGCCGTCGAGGAGATGTCGTCAATGGCCTCCAGGATGCGGTGGAGGGCGGAGTCAGTGCCGATGGTCATGTCGGCGCCCACCAGGTCGTTGTCGATGCTGCCCACCAGGCCGGTCACCATGAGGACGGGGTGGGCGGCGGCCGTCTCCGCACTGATGTCACCGGTCTCGACGAGCTCCTCGAGCAGGGAGGGCCAGTTCTTGCGGAACTCGTTGGTGCCGGTCAGGGAGCCGTCGCCGCCGATGACCACGAGCCGGTCGATGCCGTGCTCCAACAGGTTGCGGGCGGCCGCCAGCTGGCCTGCGCGCTCGCGGAACTCGGCCGAGCGGGCGGTGCCGATGATGGTGCCGCCGCGCTGGAGGATGGAGCCCACCGAGTCCCACTCCAGGGGACGGATGCCGTCACCCCCGGCCACGGCCCCGGCCCAGCCCTCCATGACCGCGTAGGGCCTGGCCCCCAGGCGGATGGCGGTGCGGACCACGGCCCGCACGGCCGCGTTCATGCCCTGGGCGTCACCGCCGGAGGTGAGGACCCCGATGCGCAGGGGCTCGCCGTCCAGGCCGAGCAGCGGGCCGGCCGACGAGCCGGTGGGGGAGGGGACAGTGTCTGCGGTGTCTGAGGACATGGCGGCTGGCATGTGGGGTCCTTCCCTGGGGCGCCGGTGGGCCGGGCTCCCGGCGTCGGCCGGGAGGGCATCAGCCCTTATTGTTGCTGGTGAGCGCCGCCACGTCATCCGCCTGTGGTCCCAGAAGCGTTTCCTTGCCGCGACATCCGCGCATTCGCCGGTTCCTGGTGAACCCCAGGAGGAGGGGAACGATGTGCCCCTGCTTTGGGAGCAGGGGGCAGCAGGGCCGCGATCAGGGAACTACCCGTCTCGGCTGGCGTGGAACCTGCGGGCCTCGGCGTCGAGGGCGCGTTTGCGTCGTCGACCCCACCGCCTGCCGCTCCAGACGCCGAGCAGCACCGCGGCGCCGACCAGCGCGCTCGTTGCCGTCAGTGCGGGCATGACCGTCTCCCTTCTCGAGCTCCTCGTGTCAATTCATGATAATTCGCGTGTGTGGCGAGCAGCTCAGGATCGGGAACGTACATCGCGGACGGGGACTGCTTTTTCCTCCAGACGACTGGGGCCGGACCGCAGTCATCTGGAGGACAACGCAGTCCTCGTAGGAAAAGTACGTTCTCGACGGCGCTCGTGGCCGGTGGAGGCCCCGGTGCGCACGCCCCTCCGTGAGACGCTGCGACCACGCTGTGTGAGACGCCGCCGCTTCGCGCCCGTGTCCGCCCTCCCAACCGGCCACTGGGACGTTAGGCTCATCACTGGTGCCTGCCCGGCCGACGTCGGCCCGCGCCCGCAAGCCATCCACATGCCCCGAGAGGATCAGCTGCATGGATTTGTACGAATACCAGGCCAGGAACCTGTTCCGCCAGCACGGCGTCCCCGTGCTCGACGGCGCCGTGGTCACAACCCCCGAGGAGGCGCGCAGCGCCGCGCAGTCCCTCCTCGATGCGGGAAGCGAGCTGGTGGTCGTCAAGGCCCAGGTCAAGACCGGCGGCCGCGGCAAGGCCGGCGGCGTCAAGCTCGCCCGCACCGCTGAGGAGGCCGAGGCCCGTGCCCGCGACATCCTGGGCATGGACATCAAGGGCCACACGGTGCGCGCCGTCCTCATCTCCGACGGCGTCGACCTCGACGCCGAGTACTACTTCTCCATCCTCCTGGACCGCGCCGAGCGCCAGTACCTGGCGATGTGCTCGCGCGAGGGCGGCATGGACATCGAGACCCTCGCCGTCGAGCGCCCCGAGGCCCTGGCCCGCATCGGCATCGACCCGCTCGAGGGCATCACCCCGGCCGTCGCCCACCGGATCGTCGAGGCCGCGGGCTTCGAGGCCGGCCACCTGGCCGACGAGGTCGCCGCCGTCATCGAACGCCTCTGGGAGGTCTTCACCGCCGAGGACGCCACCCTCGTGGAGGTCAACCCCCTGGTCAAGGCCGCCGACGGCCGCATCATCGCCCTGGACGGCAAGGTCACCCTCGACGACAACTCCCGCTTCCGCCACCCCGCCCACGCCGAGCTCGTCGACAACGCCGCCACCGACCCCCTGGAGGCCCGCGCCCGCGAGGCCGGCCTCAACTACGTGCGCCTCGAGGGCGAGGTCGGGGTCCTGGGCAACGGCGCCGGCCTGGTCATGTCCACCCTCGACGTCGTCGCCGGCGCCGGTGAGCGCCACGGCGGCATGAAGCCCGCCAACTTCCTCGACCTGGGAGGCGGCTCATCGGCCGAGGTCATGGCCACCGGCCTGGAGGTCGTCGCCTCCGACCCCCAGGTGCGCGCAATCCTCGTCAACGTCTTCGGCGGCATCACCTCCTGCGACACCGTCGCCCAGGGCATCGTGACCGCCGTCGAGTCCCTGGGCGGGCTGCCCAAGCCCGTCGTCGTGCGCCTGGACGGCAATAACGCCGACACCGGTCGCGCCATCCTGGCCGACGCCGCCATTGAGGGCGTCACCGTCGTCGACACCATGGACGGGGCCGCCGACGTCGTCACCGCCATCGCCGAGAAGATCAGCGGCCGGCCCGCTGGCAAGGAGGCCTGAGACATGAGCATCTTCCTGACTGAGACCGACCGCGTCATCGTCCAGGGCATGACCGGTTCCGAGGGCCGCAAGCACACCACCCGCATGCTCTCGGCCGGCACGAAGGTCGTCGCCGGCGTCAACCCCCGCAAGGCCGGCACCACCGTCGCCTTCGACGTCGCCCCCATCGGCCCCGGCGCCGGTGAGGTCCAGGCCGGAACCGTTGAGGTCCCCGTCTACGGCACCGTCGCCGAGGCCAAGGAGGCCACCGGCGCCGAGGTGAGCGTCGTCTTCGTCCCGCCCGCCTTCGCCAAGGGGGCCGTCGTTGAGGCCGTCGACGCCGGAGTGCGCCTCCTCGTCGTCATCACCGAGGGCATCCCGGTGGCCGACGCCACCTGGATGCGCGCCTACGCGGCCGACCACGGCGTGCAGATCATCGGTCCCAACTGCCCCGGCATCATTTCCCCGGCCCGCTCCAACGTGGGCATCACCCCGCCCGACATCACCGGCCCCGGCCCCCTGGGACTGGTCTCCAAGTCCGGCACCCTCACCTACCAGCTCATGCACGAGCTGTCCGACCTGGGCTTCACCACCTGCATCGGCATCGGTGGGGACCCGGTGGTCGGCACCACCCACATCGACGCCCTGGCCGCCTTCGAGGCCGACCCCGACACCCGCCTGGTCGTCATGATCGGTGAGATCGGGGGCGACGCCGAGGAGCGGGCCGCCGCCTACATCCGCGAGCACATGACCAAGCCGGTCGTCGCCTACGTCGCCGGCTTCACCGCACCCGAGGGCCGCACCATGGGGCACGCCGGCGCCATCGTCTCCGGCTCCTCGGGCACCGCCGAGGCCAAGAAGATCGCCCTGGAGGCCGCCGGCGTCCGGGTGGGGCGCACCCCCAGCCAGACCGCTGAGATCGCCCGCGAGCTCTACCGTCAGCTGACCGGAGAGGTGAGCGCTTGAGCCTGGCGCGGCAGCGAGCCACCAGCCTGGCGTCCTGGGCCCTGTGGTCCCTGCGCGTGGGGGTCGAGTCGGTCGGCCTGGTCTGGCTGGTGGTGGTGCTGGCGACGATCGCCGTGTCCAAGGCGGCCGCCAGCCTCAATGCCGCGGCCATCCTCAGCGCAGGCGACGCCCTGCACACCGGGACCGCCCTGTGGAGCCTCGGCTTCGGGGGCTCGACCGCGCTGACCTCCGAGGACGACGGCGTGCTCAGCCTGCCGCTGCTGGGACTCACCCTGGTGCAGGCGGGTTGGACCTGGTTCTGCGTGCGGCGCGCCCACCCCTCCCGGCCGGCGGCCGGAGCGGCCATCGTCGCCGCCGCGACCGTCGTGGCGGCCCTGGCCTGCCTCACCGGCCCCGCCGGGCTGGACACCTGGCCCGCCGTCATCGGCATCGCCCTGCTCACCGGAGTCATCGTCGCCATCCAGCTCATGCGCGCCGGCCACCACTGGCCGCCCCTGACCCGCTGGTGGGACCGCCGACCCCATTGGCTGGGGCCGTCCCTGTCACTGGCCTACGGTGCCACGCGAGCCCTGAGCCTGCTGAGCCTGCTGGTGGTGGTCGCGGCCGTCTTCAACGGTGCCGGCCGGGTCTCGGTCCTGCACGACTCCCTGGCCGGGGACGGCTTCGTCGCGATGGCCGGTCTCATCCTGCTTCAGGCCGGCTGGGTGCCGACCCTGCTCATCTGGGCCTGCTCCTGGCTCATCGGCGCCGGCTTCTCCGTGGGCACGGGCACCGTCTTCGCCCCCGACCGGGTCGTGGCCGGCCCCGTCCCGCGCCTGCCGCTGCTGGGGCTGGTGCCGTCGACGCCGCTGAGCAGCGTGGGCCTGTGGCTGCCCCTGGTGGTGACGGCCGGCGCCATGGTGGCCGCCTGGCGCCGTCGGACGGTGCTCAACGCCCTGCGGGTGCGCTACGCCCTCAGCGCCGCCGGTCTGGCCGCCCTCCTCGTGGCCTTTGGCGTGGGCCTGTTGTGCCTGGCCGCCTCCGGATCCGTGGGGCCGAACCGGATGAGCAGCGTCGGCCCACTGGTTCTCTACACCGTCATCCTCGTCTTCGTCGAGATCGGTGTCGGCCTGGCGGCCATGGCCGTCCTGGCCCACCCCTACACGCGTACCTGGGCTCGCAACACCCTGCCCGAGTCGGTCCTGCCGGCGGCCTACCGGCGCCAGGACGCGCGCGACGATGCCGTTGACGAAGAGGACGATGCGGACGACGACGAGGTGGACGGCGAGGCCTGAGCCCGCAGGTCAGCGCGCCGCGGTGCCCGCGCCGCTCAGGGCGCTGACGGCCGCGTCCACGCCGTCGACGAGCTCGGGCGTCACCGCCAGGAGCGCGGTCCCGGCCCGGTAGGTCATCCCGGGGATGGGGGTGTAGAGGACGTTCGCCTCCAAGAGGGCGCGTCCCTCCTTGATGTCCCGCCACAGCTCAGGATTCTCCCGGAAGAACCGCGCGACGCGCTCGTCGCGGGCCAGGTGCTCCAGGACGTTGTCGGCCGACTTGTGCGCCGCCCGCCCCGGCAGCCTGCGGGGAGGAATGTCGGTCTCGTCGTCGTCATCAATGGTGGGGGCCGCCCCCTGGTACTCGACGACGACCAGCTGGTTCCCGGCCGGGGACAGCGCCAGAGCGTGGACGGGGCTGTCCACCGGCCGCTGGTCGATGGCCTCACCCCGGAAGTCATCGGTGATCCGATAGCCCTCCAGGATGGCGAACTGCTCGCCGTTGCCGGTGTTGAGGCGGCGCGTCAGGTCCAGGATCTCGGCCTGCTGCTCCGACACTGAGGCGGCCAGGTCGCGCATCTGCCCGACCACTTGGGAGTCGGCCCCGGAGGCGGCCAGATCGGCGACGGTCTCATCGATCCGGCTCGGCTCCAGGGCATCGACGTCGGTCACGCCCAAGGACTCGGCGAGCTCGCGAAGGCGCGCGATGTCGGCCTCGACCGCCACCTGCCGCTTGGTGCGCGCCGTGAACAGCGCCTGACTCTCGGAGAAGTTCTCGGCGCCCCGGATCCGCCGGTTGACGGAGAGTTCGGCGGCCAGGTCGGTTCCGCCCCCGGCGGGACTGGCGCTCAGGGCCGAGCGCGGCATGTAGGTCATGGCGAAGTCCAGCAGTGCCAGGCACGCCTGCCCCGGCGTGAGAGTGAGCAGGTGACTGATGAGGCTGCTCGACGACGGTGCCGTGCTGATGCGGCGCCCCGGGGCCCCCAGCGTCAGGACCAGGGACAGACTCATGGCCACCGCCGCCAGCGCACCGATCGCGTAGAGGAGCCCCTGGGTGCCACTCAGGCCGCTCCACCACTGGGAGAACAGGCGCGGCAGGGCGGAGAGGAACAGATCGTCCTCGGTCTCCTTGAGCTCGGGGGCCAGCTGCCAGACGGTGCGCACCTCGTACATGCAGCACAGGAGGAACAGCACGACGCTGACCACCAGGATCCCCAGGCGGAAGCCCTGGCGGGCATTAGGCTCAGCACCCGGCGTCGTGGCCTCCATCGCGTCGGCCCGCACGCCGCGCACCTGCTCGGCCGTGGCCCGTCCCGCCCGCATGGCGTACAGACGTCCCTGGCGCAGGTCCCCGTAGGCGCCCCAGGTGACGGCCAGGTCGCCCCAGGTGAAGTTCGCCAGGGCCACCACCGAGACGATGAGGGCGCGCACGAAGGGCGGCGCCTCGGTGAGGTTGGGGTAGCGGGGAGCCGGCGCCCCGGCCACCGTCCAGCCGTGCACGCCCGCGTAGGCGCGGCGGTGGGCGTCCAGGAGCAGGCAGGCGGCCATGAGGATAACGGACAGGGGGATGGCGCTCAGGCCTCCGCCGTTGACCCTCCACAGGAACATGAGCAGCGCCGGGAAACCGCCGCCGGAGTCGCTCTGGCCGAGCTGCTGGGCGATCCTGGCGATGTAGGTGGCGTGGTCGCTGACTGACTGCAGGATGACCACCGCCGGCAGGATCCAGGCCACGATCCTCAGCCACACGAGGTTCTTAGCCCCTTCGAAGGCCGGGGAGTCCTTGAGGCGCCACAGCGTGATCGCCAGCGCCACCGCCATCGTGATGTTCGCGGTGCTCACCTGGTTGCTGACGGCCAGGACGTTGCTGTTCTCCTGGGTCATCGACCCCGAGGTCCACGGGTTGAAGGAGAAGGGAAGGCGCCCGTTGCCCAGGACCGAGGAGAGTAGGCTGCTCTCCTCAAGGGCCCGAATGCCGTCGTTGAGGGCCGTCAGGCCTGCTCCGGCCGCGAAACCCAGCAGGGCCCAGTCGGAGGCCGCCAGGCGGCGCATCCGCCCCGGCGCCAGGAAGACCACGAGCACCAGGGGCACCAGCGGGCTGAGAACCTCCAGGGCAATGGTCAGGGCGATACTCATCCCGTTGCCCATGACGGACAGGCCTGCGCGGGTACGCACCGAGCTCATGATGGCGGCCACGACGAGCGACCAGGCGGCGCCGACACCGTACATGAGCAGAACCGAGCGCCAGCTGATGGTGCGTGTGCGCGCCAGGAGGGCCACCACCATGAGGCACACGGCCATGAAGGCCGCCGGCACAGCGGCGTAGGCCAGCCGTGGCACCATCACCAGGGCGGCGATGAGCAGCGGGATCATCAGGACGTAGGCTCCGCGCACCACCAGGTTCAGGGCACTGGACAATCCCGGGTGGCGGCTCCACCAGCGCCGGTAGGCGGAGGCGGCCTCCTGCCACTGCTCCGGGGGAGTCCTCCGATATACCGGTGTTGCTGCGATGTTGATGGGCGCAGTCATGCTGTGGACTGTATGCGGTCCCTCAAGCCGCCCGCAAGGAAACAGGCCGTTCGGTCGGATGATTCGCCGGGAGCGACATGGAAAACGTCAGGTCAGGCAGGCTCGGTGGCCTCATCCGATGCCGCCGTGGCCGCCACCCGATAGGATGAGGGCGGCTGCAACTGGCGAGGGTGGGGCACCACCGGGGAGTGGCCGAGGCCGTCCATGAAGGGGACGTCGCCCGCCTGGGCGTCCTGCTTCCTCACGCCACACCAGGAGCGCCATGTCCACGTCCCCGTCGTCCCAGTCCTCGCAGCCCGCGAACCAGGCGGTCCCCACCGCTCACGTCCCCACCGAGGGCCTCGTCAGCCCCGACCGCGTCCCCGTGCGCCGCGCCCTCATCTCCGTCTATGACAAGACCGGCCTCCTCCCGCTCGCCCACGCCCTGGCCGACGCCGGTGTCGAGATCGTCTCCACCGGCTCCACCGCCGCCACCATCGCCGCCGCGGGCCTGGCCGTCACCCCGGTGGAGGAGGTCACCGGCTTCCCCGAGTGCCTCGAGGGGCGGGTCAAGACCCTCCACCCGGCCGTCCACGCCGGCATCCTCGCCGACCGCCGCAAGCCCGACCACCTCGACCAGCTGGCCACCCTGGGGGTGACCCCCATCGACCTGGTTGTCGTCAACCTCTACCCCTTCACCGACACCGTCGCCTCCGGTGCCCCCTTCGACGCCTGCGTGGAGCAGATCGACATCGGCGGCCCCACCATGGTGCGCGCCGCCGCCAAGAACCACCCCGCTGTCGCCGTGGTGACCAGCCCAGGCCGCTACGAGGACGTCGCGGCCGCCGTGCGAGAAGGCGGCTTCACCCTGGCCGGCCGCCGCCGCCTGGCCGCCGAGGCCTTCGCCCACACCGCCGCCTACGACGCGGCCGTGTCGACCTGGATGGCCGCCCAGATCGAGGCCGATGACGTCGCCCACGCCACGGACTCGGCCGATGCGGCCGAGGTCGAAGCCAGCGGGCCGGCCACGCCGCCGGCCTACGTCGGCGTCGGCTACGAGCGCCTGGCGAGCCTGCGCTACGGGGAGAACCCCCACCAGCGGGCCGCCGTCTACCGCATCGCCGGGGCGAGCGGGGGAGTGGCCGGCGCCCGCCAGCTCCACGGCAAGGCCATGAGCTACAACAACTACACCGACACCGACGCCGCCGTGCGCGCCGCCTACGACCACGGCCAGGCCGTCACGGTCGCCGTCGTCAAGCACGCCAACCCCTGCGGCATCGCGGTCTCGGCCGCCGGCGACGTAGCCGAGGCCCACCGCAAGGCCCACGCCTGCGACCCGGTCTCGGCCTACGGCGGCGTCATCGCCACCAACACGGTCGTCACCGCCGAGATGGCCCGTCAGATCAAGCCGATCTTCACTGAGGTCGTCGCCGCCCCCGCCTTCGACGACGAGGCCGTGGAGATCCTGTCCACCAAGAAGAACCTGCGCCTGCTCCTCGTCGAGGCCCCCCAGCGCGAGGGCTACGAGATCAAGCAGGTCTCGGGAGGCGCCGTGATCCAGGAGTGTGACGTCCTGGACGCCGCCGGCGACGACCCCTCGACCTGGACCCTGGCCGCGGGGCCGGCCGCCGACGACGCGCTCCTGGCCGATCTGGCCTTCGCCTGGCGCTCGGTGCGTGCCGTGCGCTCCAACGCGGTCCTCCTGGCCCATGACGGTGCCACCGTCGGCGTGGGCATGGGGCAGGTCAACCGCGTCGACTCCTGCAAGCTGGCCGTCGAGCGCGCCAACACCCTGGGGGCCCGCTCCACCGGCGACGCCGCACTCGACGGCTCCCAGCAGGAGAAGGGGGCCGTGGGAGGGGCCGACGCCGCCGAGGTCCTGGCGGACTCGTCCGGTGACGCGGTCGCACCACAGCGCGCCCGCGGGGCCGTGGCCGCCTCCGACGCCTTCTTCCCCTTCGCCGACGGCCTCCAGGTCCTCATCGACGCCGGGGTCCGCGCCGTCGTCCAGCCGGGCGGCTCCATCCGTGACCAGGAGGTCATCGACGCCGCCCAGGCCGCCGGCGTCACCATGTACCTCACCGGCACCCGCCACTTCTCCCACTGATCTCCCACTGGGGCGCCTGCGCCGCCTGGTGCCCGGCTCCTCGCGCCGGGCACCAGGCGGGCGTGCCAGTCGGAGAAAGGTCATGGACCCGCACCCCACGCGCCGATAGGCTCCTGCCCGTGACTCATGACCCGCGTCCCCAGCAGGCCGAGCACAAGGAGCCCTACCGCACCATCTGCGTCGTCCTCGTGGCCCTCGGCCTGGCGGCTGTCCCAGCCATCGCCTTGCTGGGGCACCGCCGCATCGCCGTCCTGTGGGCGGCCGCCGGGATCCTGATGCTGGCCATCGTCCGGATCCAGCGCCCCGACGGCACCTGGCTGGCGGCGCGCAGCCGCCTGTTCGACGTCGTCCTCGGCATCGGCCTGGCCGCCGTCCTGATGCTCCTGTCGCCTTACGTCAACCTGCCCCGCATCCTGTGAGCGGGGAGCCCTCTGCCGACCGCGTGAGTTCTCACGGCGACGCGGCGCGCCGCCCCGTGTGATCTGTGCCTTGGGAGTGCTCATTCTTCGGTCCGGTGCGGCGCCATGACCAAGCGGTATGGCACGCTGGCCCCAGTCAAGACGTCTTGTCATCTCGTTTCACACTCTGAAGGTCCCTCTATGCCAAGCAATCCCTCATCCCTCACCAGGCGCCTGCTGGCCGCAGTGTGGAGGCTCCTGTTCCCGATCCGGTGGCTGTTGGCTCTGCTGTGGCGGCCGGTCCGCTGGGTCCTGTTCCTGCCCCCGTTCAGGTGGTGCGGGCGCAAGCTCAGGAGCTTCGCGCACCGAATGGCTCCGGTGATCCGTCGTCTTCTTCACAGCATCCTGACCTGGGTCATTGGCGCGATCCTGCTGGCCCTGCTCCTGGGGTCGATCCGCATCGGGGGTCACCCGCTCATTCCCAAGCCCGTCGGCAATGTCTTCGCGACCTTCTCCGACCTGTTCAGCCAGTTCCTCAGCTTTTCCATCCCGCTCATCATCATCGGTCTGGTGACCCCCGCCATCGCCGACCTGGGGCGCGGGGCCGGCAAGTGGCTCGGGATCACCACGGCCCTGGCCTACGCCTCGACCCTCTTCGCCGGCTTCCTCACCTTCCTGGTCTGCTACGCCACCTTCCCCCGTCTGCTCGCCGGGACGACCTTGAATGCCGACAAACCCGGGTCGGATCTGAGCGCTTACTTCTCGGTGCCGATGCCGCCGGCCCTTGAGGTCATGACCGCCTTGCTGCTCTCGTTCCTCCTGGGCATCGGCCTGTCCATGGTGCCCCGGGGGGTGCTGCGCAAGGGCTTCATCGAGTTCCGGGCCATCATCACCCGCGTCATCGAGCGGATCATCGTCCCGCTGCTGCCCCTGAACATCTTCGGCACCTTCCTCAACCTCACCTATACGGGAGACGCTGTTGTGGTGATGAAGGCGCTTCTGCGGGTCGTCGTCGTGGTCCTCATCCTCGAGGTCGTCATCCTGGGCATCCAGTTCCTCACCGCGGGACTCATCGGTCGCCGCAATCCGATCAAGGCACTGCTCACCATGCTCCCGGCCTACCTGACGGCTCTGGGCACCTCCTCGTCAGCGGCCACGATCCCGGTCACCTTGCGTCAGACGAAGAAGAACGGCGTCTCCGACGCGGTGGCCTCCTTCACCGTCCCCCTGTGCGCCACGATCCACCTGGCAGGATCGACCTCGAAGATCTTCGCCTTCGCCTTCGCGATCGTCCTCACCCAGGGCCTGCACGTGAGCACCGCTCAGTGGATCGGCTTCATCTTCATGCTCGGCATCACGATGGTGGCCGCGCCGGGCGTCCCCGGGGGCGCCATTGTGGCTGCCGCCGGTCTGCTGTCCTCCATGCTCGGTTTTGACAAGCAGCAGGTTGACCTCATGGTCGCCACCTACGTCGCCCTGGACTCCTTCGGCACCGCCACGAACGTCACCGGTGACGGCGCCATCGCCATCATCGTGGACCGCATGGCCGGCGGCTCCGTCAACGACGAGGGCGACCCGGAGAACGTTCGCGAGCTCTCCTTCGACGGCATGGCCTACCTCAACGCGGTCAGCGTCGAAGGGGTCGTCAGCCCCGAGGAGCTCGAGGCCTCGGCCGCAGCCACCCGCTCGGGCGAGTAGAGCAAGTACATCGCTGCCACACTGATCGGGCGCCGGGAGTCGATTGACCCCGGCGCCCGATCAGTATCTTGGCCTGAGACCTGACTGAAGCAGCCGGAATCCGCCCGGTCCGGCCGGCCTCGCTCTCAGCGGCCTCGGCCGATCAGTGTGCGCAGCGGTCCGGGCTCGTCCAGGAGCTTGGCCGGCGGCCCTGTCTGCACGATCCTCCCCGCGTCCATGACGACGACGTGGTCGGCCTGCTCGGACCACTGCAGGCGGTGAGTGATCTCGATGATCGTCGCCTGTGGAAGATAGGTGCGCACCCCGATGCGCACCCGCTCATCCAGGTCAGGATCCAGGTGGGAGGTGAACTCATCGAGGATGAGCACCCCGGGACGGGCCAGGAGTGCGCGGGCCAGTGCCAGGCGCTGGCGCTGGCCCCCGGACAGGGACTGGCCGCGCTCGCCCACCAGGGTGTCGTAACCGTCCTCGAGGGTCTCGATGTCCTCATCGATGCAGGCCGCTCGGCACGCTCGGCGCACCTGGGCGTCCGTGGCCGAGGGCGCCGTCAGGCGCACGTTGTCCGCAATGGTGGCCCGCATGAGGTGAACCCGCTGATCCACCAGGCCGATCTCCTGGTAGAGGCTGACGGCGCGCAGATCGCTCACGTCCTGGCCGTCGATGAGGATGCGGCCCGAGTCCGGCTCATCGAAGCGCACCACCAGCTGGGCCAGTGTGGACTTCCCCGATCCGGAGGCCCCCACGATGCAGGTCCATCGTCCGGCCCTGGCTCTGATGCTGGCGCCGCGGACGGCCTGAGCGGCGGTGTTGGGGTAGGAGTAGGTGACGTCCTGCCACAGGACCTCGTGGGAGATGCCGGGGGTTAGCTCCTCAACGCCGTCGCGCACCTCCACGGGGGCGTTGACGACCTCCCACACTCTCTCAGCCGAGGCGAAGGAGGCATTGAGCGCGCTTGAGAGCTCCTCGACGCCGCGGATGGTCTCAGACAGCCGCAGTACCGCAGCGGCCGCGGCCGCCAGGAGGGGGACGCCCGCGCCCGAGCCGGTTGCCGGCAGCGTCGCACCCGCGGCAACGACGGCGATCGGCGCGCTCAGACCCGCCAGCTGGTTGAGGCCTCGCCTCACGGCGGCCCACTGCCCGGTTGGCCGCGCGGCACCGGCGATCTCGGCGTCGATCCTGGCCATCTCATCGAGACGCTCCTGGCTGCGCCCGTACCCGACAACTTCACTCATGCCCTGAACGGTGTCGGTCACGTGCTGGGTAAGGTCCGCCCGCGCCACCGAGACCGAGCGGGAGGCATCCACTGAGGCGGCGAACCCCAGGCGGGGCACGATGAGCAGCTGGAGCACCACGAAGGGGAGCGCCGCCAGGGCCACCAGCCAGGACACCTTCAGGCCGATGAGCGTGAGCACCGTGATCGGTACGACGACGGCGCAGACCGCCGGAGCGAAGGTATGGGCGAAGAAGACCTCGATCCGGTCCACGTCCTTGGTGGCCCGCGACAGCAGGTCGCCCGAGCGTGACGTCGCACTGACCCTGGGGGAGCGGGGAATGAGGGAGCGGAAGATCTGGCCGCGCAGCAGCTCGAGGGCCTTGAAGGCCACCAGGTGGCCGAGGAACTGCTCGACGTAGCGCAGGGCCGCCTTGAGCAGAGACAGCCCCGCCATGACGGCCAGCACCGGCCAGATGGCGGGCGCCGGTGCGTCCGTCGTCATCGCCAGACCTGCCCGGGCCACGGCGTAGGCGCCCAAGGAGAACAGGGCCACGCCGCACAGCATGTCAGTGATACGGCACAGGGTGGAGCCCAGCAGCGGTGAGAGGACCGGGCGGGTGACCTGAAGCAGCCAGCGCACCAGCATCGCGCGGGAGACAGGCGCCTGCGTGGAGGAATCGGCCCGGCCGGTCCCGCTGCGCTGCCCCGAGCCGGCGGCCCTCGAGCGGGGCGCTAAGGACCGTCTCGACTGGATCGATCGGATCATGCCTGCTCCTCCTGGTTATCCCCGTCGGTGGCCTCGGAGGAGGACCCGTCGGCCTCGGTGGATTCCTGAGTGGGCGCCGCGCTGGCGGATCTGGGCGTCCCGGCTCCACCCACCTCGCGGACCGTCCCGCCCTCAACTCTCACCGTCCGGTCAGCTGCCGTCAGCGCCCCGACGCGGTGGGAGATGGTGACGACGGTGCGGCCCTGGGCCAGCTGCTCGAGGGATTCCACGATGGCGGCCTCGCTGGCCAGGTCCACCTGGCTGGTGGGCTCATCCAGGAGCAGCACGGGGCGGTCGGCCAGGAAGGCGCGCGCCAGGGACAGGCGCTGGGCCTGACCGCCCGACAGCCCCAGGCCGGCCTCGCCGACCTGCGTCTCCAGCCCCTCGGGCATGAGCGCCACCTCCTTGTCCAGGCGGGCCACCTCCAGGGCCTGCCACATCTGCGACGGCGTCGCGTAGGGCTGGGCCAGGCGCAGGTTGTCGGCGATCGTCCCGGTGAACAGCCAGGTCGTCTGCGCCACCAGCGCGGAGGCCGAGCGCACCTCGTCCTGCGTGGCGGCGCTCAGCTCGGTGCCCTCGACGCGGACGGAGCCGCCCCTGGGCAGCAGGTTGCCGGCGAGCACCGCCATGAGCGTCGACTTGCCCGCCCCCGAGGGGCCGACCACCGCCAGGCTCTCGCCGCGGCGCACGCTCAGGTTGACGCCCTCCAGCACCGGGTCGGCGTCCCAGGCGGCCTCGACGTCGTCGAGCACGATGGAGGACTGAGCGGCAGCCGGCGAGGAGGCCGCGGCCCCGGGACGAGCGGTCGAGCGGGGCAGGGGCCGCGACAGGATCCTGCGGATGGCGCGCTGGTTGGCCATTCCGGCCATGCCCACGTAGAAGAAGGCGCCCACGTGGTCCAGCGGCTCGAGGAGCACGTAGGAGGTCAGGACGATCGCCAAGGCGTCACTGACGTCGATGGCGCCGGTGGACAGGCGCACCAGGGCCAGACCTGCGGCTACGGTGATGAGGAAGAGTGAGAACAGGCCGTCGGTGAGCAGGATGACGAGCTGGTTGCCCGCCAGCAGCCCCATGACGGCGCGTCGGTTCGACTCCCCCTCCAGGCGCAGGCGCGCACTGGTGCGCTCCGCGGCCCGGGCCAGGGTGAGGGTGCGCAGTCCCTGGATCGCGTCGAGGTACTCGGCGGCCAGACGCATCCGCGCCCGTCGGGAGTTTGAGGACGAGGCCCGCAGCCGCGAGTGGCACCAGGCGATGAAGACCGGAACCACGATGACGGCCGCCGCCAGAACCAGGGCGGGAACGACGTCGACGAAGGCGGCCAGCTCGATGAGCACCAGCAGGGGAGCCGCAGCGGCCGCCAGTGTGGGGGCCAGGAAGGTCTGCCGGTAGAGGGCCACCCGCTCTGCGCCGTCGGTCAGCAGGGAGGCGGTCGCACCGCTGCGGACGTCGGCGGCGCGTGCCGGGCCCAGCCCCAGCAGGTGAGCCAGGGTGAGGCGGCGCAGATGCGCCTCCTCGGTGAGCGCACTGAAACGGGCGACCCGCTGGGCCACCAGCTGGCAGGTGGCGCTCACGGCGGCCGCGGCCAGGGCCTGGGCGAGCAGGCCCGCCGCAGGCGAGGAGCTCAGCAGGGCGCCCAGGGCGCGTCCGGTGCAGATGAGGCACCACCCGGCTCCCAGGGCGCCCAGGAGCGTCAGACCGAAGGAGAGGGCGCCTGCGCGACGCCCGGCCGGTGAGGAGACCGTGGGGCGGGGCGGGGAGCCGCGGCGCAGTGGCGCGAGGATGGGCGCGGGGGATCGGCGTGAGCTCATCACGGTCCTGGAAACGAGAAATGGGCTGGGGGAGGCCTCCAGCGTATCGACCAGGACGGGAGGTTGTCAGGGGCGGTGAGTATCTCGCTGGAATCGCGGGCTACCAGGAGGAATCCCACCTCCATGGCCACGGGAAGTGGTGAGAGTCACGAAATACGGTGGATCGGTGTGTTCACCTGCACGAACGTCATAGCGTTGTCCTGCCGGGCTGCCGCCTGCGGCCCGCGACGACACACGTCTCGAAGGAGTCCTTGATGGCTAACGCTCCCGTCAACATCACCATCACCGGTGCTGCCGGCAACATCGGCTACGCCCTGCTGTTCCGTATCGCCTCCGGAGCCCTGCTCGGCCCGGACCAGCGCGTCAACCTCCGTCTGCTGGAGATCCCGCCGGCCGTCAAGGCCGCTGAGGGTACCGCGATGGAGCTGTTCGACTCCGCCTTCCCGACCCTGGGCAGTGTCGACATCTTCGACGACGCCAAGGCCGCCTTCGAGGGCGCCAACATCGCCTTCCTCGTCGGCTCCATGCCCCGCAAGGCCGGTATGGAGCGCGCCGACCTGCTCTCCGCCAACGGCGGCATCTTCGGTCCCCAGGGTGAGGCCCTCAACGCCGGTGCCGCCGAGGACATCAAGGTGCTCGTCGTGGGCAACCCCGCCAACACCAACGCCCTCATCGCGGCCTCGCACGCCCCCGACATCCCCTCCTCGCGCTTCACGGCCATGACCCGTCTGGACCACAACCGCGCCCTGGCCCAGCTGGCGACCAAGGCCGGCTGCCACGTCACCGACATCGACAAGGTCACCGTCTGGGGCAACCACTCCTCCACTCAGTACCCCGACCTGACCCAGGCCACCGTCAAGGGCTCGCCCATCACCGACATCCTGGCCGACCGGGCCTGGGTCGAGGACGACTTCATCCCGACCGTCGCCAAGCGCGGCGCCGCCATCATCGATGCTCGCGGCGCCTCCTCGGCGGCCTCGGCGGCCTCTGCGGCCATCGACCACGTGCACGACTGGGTGCTGGGCACCTCCGGGTCCTGGACCTCCTCCTCGGTCATGTCCGACGGCTCCTACGGCGTGCCCGAGGGCATCATCTCCTCCTTCCCCTGCACCTCGGAGAACGGGGAGTGGAAGATCGTCCAGGGTCTCGAGATCGACGACTTCTCCCGCGCCAAGATCGATGCCTCGGCGGCCGAGCTCGTCGAGGAGAAGAACACCGTGGCCTCCATGGGGCTCATCTGAGCCCTTCGGGCCCTCCGGCTCGGCGCCCGGGCTCGGCCTGAGAGCCGACCCGGGGCCGACCCTCTCCTGGTACGGACCACCTTGGGGCGCGGGGGACCGTAAGGCCCTGCCGCTCTTCCATCCGGGTCCTCGTCGCTCACCCGAGCGGCGAGGACCCTTTTTCACACATCGGAGCAGATTGGGCAGCGGACGAATCATTGCCGCTGCTGGTATGGACCGGTCATTCACGACCGGTACAATGATTGTTCGCGCAACGTATGTTTGAGTTTCGCTCAGTTTAGGTCTACTCTCCTTGCGAGTTCAGATGACTAGACAACATCTGGCCTCGCCGCCCGCGGCAACGGTGCCGTGGTCATGAGACACCGTCGTTTCTAAGGAGCAGTCCCATGCGTCCCACCCACTATCTCTCCCGCCGCGCCGTGCTGGCAGGGTTGGGAACCACTGCAGTCGCCGCCACCCTGGCCGCCTGTGCCACCTCCGGCAGCTCCGGCTCGAAGTCCGGTGGAGCCGCCGGTGAGGGGGACGCCAGCCAGGTCGACGTCGTCACCTGGTGGTCGGCCGGCTCGGAGAAGCTCGGTCTGGATGCCCTGGTCAAGGTCTTCAACCAGCAGTTCCCCAAGACGAAGTTCGAGAACAAGGCCGTCTCCGGCGGCGCCGGCAGCCAGGCCAAGCAGAAGCTCGCCGCCGACCTGGCCGCCAAGAACCCGCCGGACACCTACCAGGCCCACGCCGGCGCCGAGATCAAGGACCACATCGAGGCCGGCTACCTGCTGGACGTGTCCAACCTCTACGAGGAGTTCAAGCTCAACGAGGCCTTCCCGGCCACCCTCATGGACCGCCTCAAGGACTCCGACGGCAAGATCTACTCCGTGCCCTCCAACATCCACCGGGCCAACGTCGTGTGGGCCTCGGTGCCCGCGCTCAAGGCCGCCGGGCTCGACCCGACCAAGCCCGCCACCACCATCGACGCCTGGATCGCCGACATGGAGAAGGTCAAGGCCGCCGGCCTGACCCCCATCACCATGGGCATGGCCTGGACCCAGCTCGAGCTGCTCGAGACCATCCTCATCGCCGACCTGGGCGTGGACGCCTACAACGGGCTCTTCGCAGGCAAGACCGACTGGGGCGGCGCCGAGGTCACCAAGGCGCTGGGGCACTACAAGACCATCGTGGGCTTCACCGACTCCTCCCTTTACACCGAGGACTGGGAGCCCGCCATGAAGCCCATCATGGACGGCAAGGCCGCCTTCAACGTCATGGGCGACTGGGCCGTGGCCGGCTTCGACGCCGCCGGCAAGAAGGCCGGCCAGGACTACGTCTACTTCCCGGTCCCGGGCACCGACGGCGTCTTCGACTTCCTGGCCGACTCCTTCACCCTTCCCGACGGCGCCAAGCACCCCGGTGGTGCCAAGAACTGGCTCAACACCATCTCCTCCAAGGACGGCCAGATCGCCTTCAACACGGTCAAGGGCTCCATCCCGGCCCGCACCGACCTCACTGACGAGGAGAAGGGCAAGTTCTCCGAGTACCAGCGCTCGGCCATGGAGTCCTTCGCCAAGGACAAGATCGTCTCCTCCATCGCTCACGGCGCGGCCCTTCCATCGAAGGCCACCAACGCGATGAACGACGCCCTGACCAAGTTCGCCCAGGGCGCCTCCGACGTCGCCGCCCTGCAGGCCGACCTCAAGGCCGCTGCCGCCTCCTGACCGGTTCCCCGGGGACGGGGGCGGGCCGTGCGCCCGCTCCGGTCCGCCCTCGTCCCCGGGACGACCCCTCGCCGATCATTCGGCCGGAGCTCATCACCACGACAGGCGGATTCCTTCCGCCACCTACGCATCAGGAGAACCTTGTGAGCACCAAGAGCGCCCCCGCGCGGCGCCGTCGGGCGAACTGGAGGCAGTGGGGCCCGGGCCTCCTGCTCATCTCGCCCTCGATCATCCTCGTCGGCGTCTTCGTCTACGGGATGATCGGCATCAACATCAACACCTCCCTGCTGGACATGCACACCGCCGGCCAGGTCTCCGGCCGCAGGGGGACCACCGTCGTCGGGCTGAGCAACTTCACGGCCCTGTTCGGCAACCCGGACTTCCGCCACTCCTTCATCAACCTCATCCTGTTCACCGTCACCTTCCTGGCCGGCACCCTCGTGGTCGGCTTCCTGTGGGCCTGGCTCCTGGACCGCCCCATCAAGGGGGAGGGGATCTTCCGCTCCATCTTCCTGTTCCCCATGGCCGTGTCCTTCGTGGCCTCGGGCGTGGTGTGGCGGTGGCTGCTGAACTCAGCGCAGGGCGAGAGCGCCTCCGGGCTCAACCGCCTGTTCGAGATGACCGGCCTGAGGTTCCTGGAGAACTCATGGACCCAGAACACCACCTGGGGCATCCTGGCCATCGCGCTGCCGGCCGTGTGGCAGCTGGCCGGATACGTCATGGCGCTCTTCCTGGCCGGCTTCCGCGGCATTCCCGACGACCTGCGTGAGGCCGCCCGGGTCGACGGCGCCAGCGAGTGGCAGCTCTACAAGTCGATCATCTTCCCCCAGCTGACCCCGATCGCCCTGAGCGCCGTCATCATCATCGGGCACATGTCCCTGAAGTCCTTCGACCTCATCATGTCGATCACGGACCAGCGCACCTACTCCACCAAGGTCCCGGCCATCGACATGTTCAACTTCATGACCGACAACGACTACTCAAACGCCGCCGCCGTCGGCACGATCCTGCTGGTCCTGGTCGCCGTCGCCGTCATCCCCTACCTCATCCACGACGCCAAGGGCAGGAGGTGAGCGGCGATGACACAGGCACTCACGATGCGCAGCCCGCGCCGCCCCGGCTGGGGCCAGACCATCCGCTTCATCCTGCTGCTGGCCTCGGTGGCTCTCGTCCTCATCCCGGTCTACGTCCTGCTGGTCACCTCCTTCAAGGGATCCGCCGACGCCGACCCCTCGCGCACCTGGTACCTGCCCGAGGTCTGGGTCACCAAGAACTGGTCCAATGCCTGGAACCAGCTCAGTGGCGGGTTGCTGCGCTCCCTGGCGCTGGTCATCCCCTCCTCGATCATCTCCGCGATGCTGGGCAGCGCCAACGGCTTCGTCCTGTCCAAGTGGCGTTTGCCCGGGGCCAACGTGGTCTTCACCCTCATCCTGTTCGGCATGTTCATCCCCTACCAGGCGGTCATGATCCCGCTCATGCGCCTGGTGACCAGTGCCGACCTGGGCTTCGGGATTCACACGCTGATCCTCATGCACGTCGTCTACGGCATCCCGATCACGACGCTCATCTTCCGCAACTACTACGAGACGATTCCCAACGAGCTCATTGAGGCCGCCCGGGTCGACGGGGCCGGCATGCTGCGCACCTACGTCTCGGTGGTCCTGCCGATCTCGGTGCCCAGCTTCGTCGTCGTCCTCATCTGGCAGTTCACCTCCGCCTGGAACGACTTCCTGTTCGCCCTGTTCTTCGGCGGCGGGGCGCAGTCCGGGCCGGTGACGCTGGCGCTGAACAACCTGGCCCACGGCTCGATCCTGGCCGACTACGGGGCCTCCATGTCCGGTGCTCTCATCGCCTCGGTGCCGACCCTGGCGGTCTATATCCTGCTGGGCAAGTACTTCGTCGGCGGCCTCATGGCCGGCTCCGTCAAGGGCTGAGACCGGCCCGGGCCGCTCGTCCGCGTCCTACGCCTCGTTTGCTCTCGGCCTGCTCTCACATCCGGCTGCCGCCCTCGGCTTGGGGACGGCAGCCGGATGTGATGTGATCGGGGCATGGCACGTCGCAGATCCAAGCGCCCCTACGGGCAGGGGCACATCCCCTTGAGCATGGACCGTCTCGCCTCCGTGCCGCGCACCCAGACCGGCCCCGGTGGCGCCGACTTCACCGTGCGACACCTGCGCGGCGGGGACAAGCCCTACACCTGTCCCGGTTGCCACCGCGTCATTCCGGCCGGCACCGCGCACGTGGTGGCCTGGAGCAACGAGTCCCTCTTCGGGGCGGACCGGGGCCTTGAGGAGCGACGTCACTGGCACACCTCATGCTGGGAGCGCCGCCTCTGGTAGAACCCGACGCCGACGCGAGGCAGCGGGGCTGAGAGTCACACGAGCGGCTCGGGGGAGCGCTCCTCCCAGCCCGGCAGCAGGCGGTCCAGCGCGAAGCGCAGCGGCACGATATCGCCGTCGCGTCCGCCCTCACCGATGGTCATCGGCACCGGCTGGCTCTCGGGCCTGACCCCGCGCAGGCGCTGCGCCAGGCTCAGCGGCATCGACAGGACGTAGTAGCGCCCCTGCGTGTCGATGCCGACCGTCTCGTCGGCCCTCAGGTACCAGCCACGCAGCGGGGTGCGGGCGCTGCCGCCCGCGTAGCCACGCACCCGCAGAGGAACGTCCTGGAGGCCCTCTTCGCGGGCGACCTCGAGGAAGAGCCCCACGATGCGGGCGGCCCGAGCGTGCTCGGCCTCCTGGCGCTCCTGAAGCATGCGGGCCCGCTGTGTGGCCGCACGACGACGCGACGCCGCCCAGTCGCGGTCACCAGAACCACGGGTGCTGGTCGACTCGGTCTCGAACCGGGCGGCGTCGTCGGCAGTCACGTCGGTGTCTCAGCGACGTCCTTTGCCTTGGCGGGGGTGACGGTTGGCAGAGTTGCCGGAGTTACCGGAGGCGTTGGAGCTCTTGCCGGGGGCCGGGACGTGCTCGATGCGACCAGTGCCGCCCTTCTGGGCGTTCTTCGGGGCCGACTGCGCGCCCGCCTGCTGGCCACCACCGGAGGCTGCAGCCGCCTTGTTGCCGGCCGGCGCAGGGGCCGCCGAGGTGGCCGAAGGCGCTGAGGAGGCACTGCCGGAGCCGGCCGAGCGCGGACTGCTTGCGCTGCCGGAGGCCGCCGGCTCTGCCGACTGCGCGGAGGTCTGCTCCGGCGCCGCGGCCGGACTCGGCTCCTGAGGCAGGACTGCGACGTGGTCGCTGAAGGAGGGGGCCTGGGGCAGCGCACCTCCCAGGACACCGCGCATCTCGGTGAGGTAGGCGGCGACCGAGTCGCGCTGGCGCTCGAGCTCCTGGAGCTGGCGGGCGGCCACCTGGGCGGTGACGTCGGCGTCGGCGCGGGCGTCGCTGATGATCTGCTCGGCCTCGAGACGGGCCTGTGCCAGAGTCTCCTCCGCCTGGGTGACGGCCTCCTCCTGGCGCTTGCGGGCCTCGGCGTCGGTGCGGGCGCGGACCTCCTCGGCACGGGACAGCGCCTCCTGCAGGCGCTCCTCGGCCTCCTGGGCCTGGACCTGGGCCTGCTCCTGCATCTCCCGGATGCGCTCGCGCGTGGCCTCGTGGGCGTCGGAGTCCTCCTGGGCGGCCTGCTCGTGCGCCGCAGCGATCTCCAGGGTGGCCTGCTGGCGCAGCTCGGTGGCCTCGGAGCGGGCCGCGGCGGCCTCGTCGGTGGCCGAGCGACGCAGTGTCTCGGACTCGTTGCGCGCCGAGGTGAGGATCTCCTCGGCCTCGCGCTTGGCCTTGCCGACGGTCAGCTCGGCCTCCTGCTTGGCGGCCGAGAGGATCTCCTCGGCCTTCGCCGTGGAGGTCTTGTGCAGCTCGTCGGCCTCGGCCGCGGCCGCCTCTCGGTTGGCGGTGGCGTCGCGCTCGGAGGTGATGGCGATCTCGGCGGCCTGCTTACGCGCCTGGGACAGGACCAGTGCGGACTCACGCTCCGCGCTGGCGCGCATCTCGGTGACGGCCGCCTCGGCGTCGGCAGAGATCTGGGCGGCCTTGCGTGAGGCGGAGGAGACCAGCTCCTGGGCGCGGGCCTCGGCGTTGGCCAGGGCGGTCGAGGCCTCCCCCTGGGAGCGGGAGCGCAGCTCGCTGGCCTCTCGGCGGGCGTCGGCCAGCAGGGTCGCCGCCTCCGAGGCGCTGCGCTCGGAGAGGTTCTTGGCGTTGGTCCGGGTCCGGGTCAGCAGGGCGTCGGCCTCGGCGTTGGCCTTGGACAGGACGGAGGCGCTCTGCTCCTCGGCGCTGCGCAGCAGCTGCTCGATCCGTGAGCCCAGGCCGGCGTAGGTCGGCTTGTCGGACTCCCGCAGCCGGCGCTGGGCGTCGGCCAGCTCGCCGGCCAGCGTCATGGCGCGCTGGTCGAGGCTGGCCACCTCGCGACGGGCATCGGCCAGCTGGCGCGAGAGCTGCTCCAGCTTCCGGTCGACCTGAGCGCGGTCATAGCCGCGCATCGTGATGGCAAACTCGCTGTATTCCTCAGCCACGTCGGGTTCCTCCTCCTGGCGAGCCGGGGACGCTCACCACCAGGGCAAGCCTAACGATTGGGTGTGATCGGGACGGTCACCACGAAAGTGTGACCATGCGCACAGAAGGTCTGGGGTGGTGGGGCTCCCGACCGACCGGGAGGGGTGGCGGATGGAGGCGCTGGTGGGTTCTCCGGAGACTTCCGATCTCGCGTGCGCGATTCTCCGCGTCTTCCTCCGTGTCCACTTCGAGACCGTCGCGCTGTTCGCGGGGCCGGCGAGACCCTTTCTGCTGGCGGAATTCCGGGAGATATCGCTTCGCTCAGCGCGTGCCAGGTTGTGATCTTGGGCCGAGGTCGGTGCGGTCGCAGGGTCCGTCATGCGATTCTGGTCCCTAGGCGGGCGCACGGTGAGCGCTCGCAGCGATACCCGGCTCCACGGAGCCGGCCGTCGTCCATACCGTGTCCGCGAGCATAGGAGATCCGCGTCGTGAGTCGACGTATCTTGAGCGTGGTGGTGACCGTCCTCGGGCTGGTCCTCGTCGCCCTGGCCGTTTGCTCGGCCACCATCTGGAAACCCGGCTCCAAGGTCGAGGCGAAGCTCGCCTCCGGCCCTTCTCAGCCCTACGTCATCACAGCCCCCGGGGTTCTCAGTGGTGCGGAGTCCGACGTCACCGTGACGGCGAGCTCCTCCGACGGCAAGGACGTCCACCTCTTCGTGGCCAGGGCGGCCGATCTCGACGCCTGGATGAGCCCCGACGCCGACAATGCGCTGCCCTACACGGCGATCACCAGCATCGACGCCGACGCCGGGACCCTGGCCTCCAAGGACGAGACCCAGTACTGCCCGCCGGCCAACGCCGCTCCCGCTCCTTCCGCAGCGCCCTCCGCTCAGCCCTCCGCCTCCGCACAGGCCGGCGGCTCGAAGTGCTCAGAGCGCAAGGCCAAGGGCGTGACCGCCTCGGGCTCCGACATCTGGCTGGGGGAGAAGACCGGCGGCTCGTCAGTCACCTTCGACACCGGCAAGGACGCCGACCGCGCCATGCTGCCCCACAAGAACCTCGACGAGCAGATCGTCGTCATGGCCATGACCGACGGCAAGGCCCCGGCTCCCGGTCTGACCGTCAGCTGGAAGCGTCAGGTGGAGACCCCCTGGTACTTCTACGGGGGACTGGTTCTGGGCAGCGTCTTCGTGCTCGTAGGGGCCTTCCTGTTCTTCATCGACCTCCAGCTGCGCCGCGCCAATGTCGATCGGCGTACCCGTTCGGCCGAGCGGGCGGCCCGCATCGCCAACGCCGACTCGGTCTCCACCGAGGGCATCCCCCAGGTGGACGATCCCGACCGACGGCTGACCCGCCGAGAGCTGCGGGACAAGGAGCGCGCCGAGGCCTCTGGCGAGCCCTGGACCGACCCGCGCACCGGGCGCGTCTACCTCGGCGGCGTTGAGGCACCCGCCGCCTCCAAGATGCCTGAGGCCGTTCCCGCCGAGGGCTACGACTACGGCCCCGCCGCCGGGCTCAGTGAGGTCCCCGGAAGCGGGTTCGGTGACGGAACCACTGCCGCCTACGGCGAGGGCCACGGCGGGCAGGGCGACCATGCGGTTGCCGGGCTTGCCCGAGGCGCGTCGGTCGTCCCCGGTCTTGACGAGGCCGCCACCCAGCAGCACCGGGCCGCCCGGGAGCCGGAGGGCCTCCAGGCCGGCGAGGCGCTCACCATCACCTCGGATGCCACCAACGTCCCCGACTCGTCGGCCTACTCCAACCCCCCGGCTCTCAGTGATGTCGCCGGCGGTGCCGCCGGCGCAGGCCACATGGCCGTGGGCGTGGACCCGGTTGCCGACCAGCCCACAGGGGCCCCGGACCACTCCCGCTTCGCACCGCCGGAGCACCACACCAGCCACGTGGCGAGCGGCAGCGATGCGCGGTCCTTCGAGACCGACACCGCCGAGTTCCAGGACGCGGCCTCCTCGGTCCCGCCGCAGGACCCCGGCCTCCAGATGCCGACCGAACTCGCCCAGCCGGAGGTGAGCGACGCCTCCCTGAGCTGGAGTGAGCAGGAGGTCGAGCCGGCGCACGGGCCCACCTTCTCCCCGAGCGGTTTCGGGGACTCCTCTGCGACGTCGACCACCGTGTCCTGGCCCTCCTACTCCGACGGCGTCGAGCTGCCTCCCCAGGCCGACCCCGCCGTCATCCAGGCCGTTGACGCCGAGCCCCTCAGTGAGCCAGACCCCACCGCGGACCCCGACAACCAGGAGCACGCATGATGTCCACCCGTCGAGCCTTTCTGAGCGCAGGCGGCGCCTCCGCCCTCGCCCTGAGCCTGGCCGCCTGCTCGCGGTCTCAGCCCAAGACTGCTGAGACCGTGGCCTCCGGCACGCCGATCGCCGAGCCCGTCCTCAACGACAAGCAGCTCGAGGAGATCCTCCAGCGCGTCCAGACCGGTCTGGCCGCGGCGGACAAGGAGAAGAACGCGGACAAGCTCAAGGAGGTCATGTCCGGTCCGGCGGCACGGATCCGCGCCGCCGAGTACGCCACCGCCTCCGCCAGCGGGAACGACTCCGTCATCCACGCCATGAACACCAAGATCCAGGGCGGGGGAGTGGGGCAGACCGTCGGCTTCCCCCGCAACGCGGCCGTCGCCTCGGAGAGCGACAAGAGCGTCTCGATCATCTCCCTGGAGCAGGGCTCGGCCCGGGACCAGTTCAAGGTGTGGGCCTGGGTGCAGGGGTTCGCCGCGCAGGCGAGCATTCCCGTGCTGACCAAGCAGTCGGCCCAGCACGCCAAGCAGGTGACGGCCGAGTCCACCGGGCTCGTCGTCACCCCCAAGGCGGCTCTCGACTCCTACGTCGATGCGCTCAACCACCCCGACGGCGAGAACGGCAAGGCCTTCCCCGATGACAACCTGCGTCAGAAGGTCCAAAACGCCCGAAGCACCGATCTCAAGTCCCTGGGTGAGGTCACCGTGACGGCGGTCCCCGGACAGGACGGGTTCCAGGGCCTCCAGCTGGAGGAGGGGGACGGCGGGGCACTGGTCTTCACCACCCTGACCTTCACAGTGGTCTACAAGCGTACCGTTGACGGCTCCGACCTCACCCTGCAGGGTGACGTCGCCGCCCACATGGGTGGCAACCAGAAGATCGTCGGTACCGTGACCGCCACCTACGACTCCATGGTTGCCTTCTCCATCCCCAAGGAGGGAAGCGGCGGGAAGGTGACCGTTCTGGGCGCCGAGACGGCGCTGATGAAGGTGGACCGGGACGACTCCAAGACGCCGGCCCCCACTGCGTCGGCGTCGGCCAAGCCGTCCTGACCGCCTCCGGTCCCCGGCCCGGCTCCGTGACTGCTCGGAGTCGGGCCGCTGGCGCGCCCAGGCCGGTGCGCAGCGTGAGGCCTGCCAACCGCGCCGGCGCTCACGAACACCGAAAGACCCAGATCCATGAAGCAATCGGGCCGCGGCCCGAGGAAGGCAGAGCTGCTATGAGCATGTTCGGCGCCGTCGACCTGTCCAGTCTCGCCCCCGCCAAACCCGCCGGCCCCACCGGCGCCACCCCGAGTCCCGCCACCGGGGATCGCCCAGGCGGAGCCGCCGGCTCCGGTCTGCCGGTCCCGCTCGTCGTCGACGTCGACGCCTCCACCCTGCGCGACGTCGCCGAGGTCTCGACCCAGGTGCCTGTCATCGTCGTCCTGCACAGCCCGCGCAGCCAGGCCAGTGCCGACCTCGCCACCGTCCTGGAGCAGCTCGCCGATCAGTACTCCGGCCGTTTCCAGCTGGCGCGCGTCAACGTGGATGCCGCCCCGGAGGTCGCCCAGGCCCTCCAGGCTCAGGCCGTCCCCACGGTGGTGGCCCTCATCGCGGGCCAGCCGGTGCCGATGTTCCAGGGGGCGGTGCCCCAGGAGCAGCTGCGTTCGGTCATCGACCAGCTGCTGGAGGTGGCGGCCGCCAACGGTGTCAACGGCACCATCGCCGTCGACGGCGCGGCCGGCGCCGGCACTGCTGAGGCCGAGCCCGAGGAGACCGAGGTGGAGCGGGCCGCCCGCGAGGCCATCGAGGCCGGGGACTTCGCCGCTGCCGAGGAGGTCTACACCCACGCCATCGCCCAGAACCCGGGCGACGACGACCTCAAGGTGGCCCGCAACCAGGTGCGTCTCATGGCCCGCCTGGACGGCCAGGACCCCCACGAGCTCCTTGCGGCGGCCGACGCCGCGCCCACGGATCTGGCCGCCGCTCTGGCCGGTGCCGACGCCGCCCTGGCCCTGGGGGATGTCAACGCAGCCCTCGGCCGGGCGCTGGAGGCCGTGCGCACCCACGCGGGGGAGGAGCGGGAGGAGGCCCGGCTGCGGCTGCTCGAGCTTTTCGAGGTCATCGGCTCCACCTCCCCAGAGGTCGCCCAGGCCCGCCGCCGCCTGGCCACCATGCTCTACTGAGCCACGACGAACAGCCCTGCCGGGCGTTCTCGGCTCACCCAGCGCATGAGCGAGCGCCCCTCACCGGTTGCGGTGAGGGGCGCTCGCTCATGCCGTGACGATCAGGCGATGGGCTCGGGGTCGATCTTCCAGACCTCGCGGGCGTAGTCGCTGATGGTGCGGTCGGAGGAGAAGCGGCCCGAGCGGGTGATGTTCACCCAGGCCTTGCGCTGCCAGGCGCGGGCATCGGCATAGTCGGCCGCCATGGCGTCCTTGGTCTCGCGGTAGGAGGCGAAGTCGCCCAGGACGTAGTAGACGTCGGCCGGCTCGTAGGAGGCCTCGAGCAGGCTGCGGCGCAGGTCGGCGAACCAGCCCGAGCCGTTGTCGTCCAGGGTGCCGTCGGTGAAGGCGTCCAGGACGCGCTTGAGACCGGGGACGTTCTCGTAGTGCCACACGGGGTCGTAGCTCTCACGCAGGGCGGGCAGCTCGTCCTCGGTGGCGCCGAAGATGTAGGCGTTGTCGTCACCGACCGCCTCCAGGATCTCCACGTTGGCGCCGTCGAGCGTGCCCAGGGTCAGGGCTCCGTTCATCATGAACTTCATGTTGGAGGTACCCGAGGCCTCCTTACCGGCCATCGAGATCTGCTCGGAGACGTCGGCGGCCGGGATGATGTGCTCGGCCGGGGAGACGTTGTAGTTGTGGACGAAGACGACCTTGATGGTCTTGGAGACCACGGGGTCGTTGTTGACCAGGTCGGCGATGGCGTTGATGAGCTTGATGATGGCCTTGGCCCGGATGTACCCGGGAGCGGCCTTGGCGCCGAAGATGAAGACCCGCTTGGGGACCTGCAGGCTCGGGTCCTGCTTCATGCGGAAGTAGAGGTCCAGGATGTAGATGGCGTTGAGCAGCTGGCGCTTGTACTCGTGGAGGCGCTTGATCTGGACGTCGAAGATGGCCTCCGGGTCGATCTCGATCCCCTCGCGCTGGGCGATCCAGGCGGCGAAGTCCACCTTGTTGGCGTGCTTGATCTCCGCCAAGCGGTCGTAGACGGACTCGTCCACGGAGTCGGTGTGCTCGGCCAGGACGGACAGGTCCTTGACCCAGGCGTCCGAGCCGGTGACCTCGTCCAGGAGCGCCGACAGGCGCGGGTTGCACTGGCGCAGCCAGCGGCGCGGGGTGACGCCGTTGGTCTTGTTATTGAAGCGCTCGGGCCAGATGGCGTGCCACTCGCCCAGGGTCTCGCGCTTGATGATCTCGGTGTGCAGCGCGGCGACGCCGTTGATGGAGTAGGAGGCGTAGCAGGCGATCCAGGCCATGCGCACCTTGTCCCCGGAGACGGGGGCCATGTAGTCGATGGTGGCCTGCTCCAGGCCTCGCTCGGCCATCTCCACGCGGAAGCGGCGGTCGATCTCGCGGACGATCTCGGTGATGCGCGGGAAGAGACGGTCGAAGATGGAGATCTCCCAGGTCTCAAGGGCCTCGGCCAGTACAGTGTGGTTGGTGTAGGCAAAGGTCTTGGTGACCACCTCCCAGGCCTCCTCCCAGCCCAGGTGGTGCTCGTCCAGGAGGATGCGCATCAGCTCGGGGATGGCGAGCACCGGGTGGGTGTCGTTGAGCTGGATGGCGTTGTAGTCGGCGAAGCCGGTCAGGTCCTCACCATGGTGGCTGACGTAGTTCTCAACGATCTGCTGCAGGGAGGCCGAGCAGAAGAAGTACTGCTGGCGCACCCGCAGGACCTTGCCCTCGTAGGTGGTGTCGTTGGGGTAGAGGACACGGGAGATGTCCGAGGTGCGCTCGCGCTCGACGATGGCCTCGGTGAAGCGCTGGGAGTTGAAGGCGTCGTAGTCGAACTCCTCGAGCGGCTCGGCCTTCCACAGGCGCAGGGTCCCCACGTTCTTGGTGCCGTAGCCGGTGATGGGCATGTCGTAGGGGATGGCACGCACGGTCATGTCCTGGTAGTGGACCAGGCGCTGGGCCTCCTCGTGGCGGATGACGAAGGGGTAGCCCTCCTCCATCCAGGGGTCGGGGTGCTCGGTCTGGAAGCCGTCCTCGAAGAGCTGCTTGAACAGCCCGTAGCGGTAGAGGATGCCGAAGCCGTTGACCGGCAGGTCGAGGGTGGCGCAGGAGTCGAGGAAGCAGGCGGCCAGGCGGCCCAGACCGCCGTTGCCCAGGGCGGCGTCGGGCTCCTGCTCCAGGACGTCGCTGAGGCTGTCGCCGAAGGAGCCGACGGCCTCGCGCGCCTCATCGATCATCCCCAGGTTGGAGAGGTTGTTGAGCAGGGCGCGACCCATGAGGAACTCGGCGGAGAAGTAGTGCTCCTGGCGCCCGGCGCTGTACTTCTGCTCGGTGGCGTACCAGTCGTCCGCGATGGTGTCGACGACGGCGGCGGACAGGCCCTGCCAGACCTCCATGAGGGTGGCTGCGGTCTCGGGTCGACCGGATACGGCGCGCACCTGCGCGGGGGCGCTCGTGACCAGCTTCTGTGTCATTCTTCTTCCCTTGTCAGGCATCGTGGTCGCCGACTGCAAGAGTTTTGCAGCGGACTGAAACATCGTACATCGACGGGGCCGGGCCGACCGGAGCGCGCAAGGGAACATGGCACCGGAGGCCGCACGCCTGTGCGAGACAGGGCCCAGACTACCCGCTCATAGGCGATAGTGGTGGGTCGAGTTCACAGTTCTGATGACGTGGCGAGCAACATGTCGCGGTGGGGCGAGAGGTCCATGCCCCTCACCCCACCGCGGCGCGTGGTGTCAGCCCGGGTCAGTTCTGAGCCGGACGCAGGAAGACCGCTCCCATCGGGGGGACCCGCAGGCGCACCGAGGCAGGGCGCCCGTTCCAGGGCAGGTCTTCGGCCTCGACCCGGCCCAGGTTGCCCACGCCGGAGCCGCCGTAGTCCTCGGAGTCGGTGTTGAGGACCTCCTCCCAGTCCCCGGCGAAGGGCAGGCCCACCCGGTAGCCCTCATGCGGGGTGCCGGCGAAGTTGATGATGCAGACCATCAGGTCGGCCCGCCCGTCGGCGTCGGTCCCCTTACGCAGGTAGGACAGGACATTGTGGTCGCCGTCGCCGGCCTCGATCCACTCGAATCCTCGGTGGGAGAAGTCCTCCGACCACAGGGCCGGCGAGCTCAGGTAGAGGCGGTTGAGGTCGCTGACCAGGGCGAGCAGCCCCTGGTGGCCGGGATCGTCCAGGATCCACCAGTCCAGGGAGGTATCGGCGTTCCACTCGGTTCCCTGACCGAACTCCTGGCCCATGAACAGCAGCTGCTTGCCGGGGTGGGACCACTGGTAGGCGTACAGGGCGCGCAGGCCCGCCAGCTCCTGCCAGGGGTCGCCGGGCATCTTGGACAGCAGGGAGCCCTTGCCGTGGACGACCTCATCGTGGCTTAGCGGCAGGATGAACTGCTCGGAGAAGGCGTAGACGAGGGAGAAGGTCAGCTCTCCGTGGTGGTAGCGGCGGTTGACGGGGTCCTCCGCCAGGTAGCGCAGGGTGTCGTTCATCCACCCCATGTTCCACTTCAGTCCGAAGCCCAGGCCGCCGTACTCGGTGGGGGCGGTGACGCCCGGCCACGCCGTGGACTCCTCGGCGGCCATGATGATGCCGGGGTTCTTGCGGTAGGCGGTGGCGGTGGCCTCCTGCAGGAAGCTGATGGCCTCCAGGTTCTCGCGGCCGCCGAACTGGTTGGGGTGCCACTGGCCGTCCTGGCGCGAGTAGTCCAGGTAGAGCATGGAGGCCACGGCGTCGACGCGCAGACCGTCGGCGTGGAACTCCTGGAGCCAGTACAGGGCGTTGGCGACCAGGAAGTTGCGCACCTCGTTGCGTCCGAAGTTGAACACGTAGGTGCCCCAGTCGGGGTGCTCGCCGCGCTGCGGGTCGGGGTCCTCGTACAGCGGGGTGCCGTCGAAGCGGGCCAGGGCCCACTCGTCCTTGGGGAAGTGGGCCGGCACCCAGTCCAGAATGACGCCGATTCCGGCCTGGTGGAGCTGGTCCACCAGGTAGCGGAAGTCGTCCGGGGTGCCGAAGCGCGAGGTGGGCGCGTAGTAGCTGGTGACCTGGTAGCCCCAGGAGCCACCGAAGGGGTGCTCGGCCACCGGCAGGAACTCCACGTGGGTGAAGCCGGCCTCCTTGACGTAGGGGACCAGCTCCTCGGCCAGGCCGCGGAAGCCCAGTCCCTGGCGCCACGAGCCGACGTGGACCTCGTAGATGCTCATCGGCCCGCTGTGGGGGTCGGTGGTGGCGCGCTTGGCCATCCACTCCTGGTCCTCCCACTGGTGGAACTGGTCGGTGACCACCGAGGCGGTGGCCGGGGGGACCTCGGTGGCGCGGGCCATCGGGTCGGCCTTCTGGTGCCAGGAGCCGTCGGCGAAGCAGAGCTCGAACTTGTAGCGCGCACCGACCCCCACACCGGGCACGAACAGCTCCCACACTCCCGATGAGCCCAGGGAGCGCATGGCGGTGGCGGTGCCGTCCCAGTAGTTGAAGTCGCCGACGACGCGCACGGCGCGGGCGTTGGGGGCCCACACGGCGAAAGCGGTTCCCTCGACCTCACCCATGGGGCCGTCGTAGCGCTTGACGTGGGCGCCCAGGACCTCCCACAGCTCCTCGTGGCGGCCCTCGGAGATGAGGTAGGTGTCCATCTCACCCAGGGTCGGCATGTAGCGGTAGGGGTCGTCGACGGTGGTGGTCTCGTCGCCGTAGGTGACCTTGATGCGGTAGTCGGGAATCTCCTGGCCGGGCAGGACCGCCACCCACACGCCGTCCTGCTCATGAGTGGCCGGGTGGGTGCCGTCCTTGGTGACGACGACGACGTCGTCGGCCAGGTGACGGACGGTGCGGATGGTGACTCCGTTCTCGCCGACGTGGGCGCCCAGGACCTCGTGCGGGTCGTGGTAGCGCGCGTAGGCGACGTCAGCCAGAATCCAGGGGTCCACAGGGACAGGGGCGAGGTCCTTCTCAGGTGTGTTGGCGCTCATACAGCAACTCTTCCATGCGTTGGTGATTAACGGGTGCTTTTGGACGTCGGACCGATGGGGATGAGGGGAATGGAGGATCGTCGCGTGCTCAGCCCTCCGCGTGCTTGGACAGGACCGACTCGATCCCCGCCAGGGGGATGCCCAGCCAGTCGGGACGGTTACGGGCCTCGTAGACGGCCTCGTAGAGGGCCTTGTCCAGCTCCAGGCAGGTCAGGACCGTCTGGTACGAGGCCTCGGCCTGCTCCTGGTCGCCGGATGCCGCTGGCGACGGGGCGAGAGAGCCGGTCTCCTGGCGTCCCAGGCGGTAGCCCTCCTCGAAGGCGGAGCGCACGGCGGGGAGCCAGTCGGGGTGGGGTGCCTTGCCCACGGCGGCGGCGTAGTCGAAGGAGCGCAGCATGCCGGCCACGTCCCGGGCCGGCAGGTCGGGGTCGGAGCGCTGGGCCAGGGGGCGCAGGGGCTCGCCCTCGAAGTCCAGGACGTACCAGCGCTGCTGGCCGCCGATCTCGTGAAGCACCTGCCCCAGGTGGTAGTCGCCGTGGATGCGGGTGGCCGGCTCCAGGGCCTCGAGCGCCTCGAGCCGCTCCATGTTCTGCTCCACCTTGAGCTCCAGGGCCCGGATGTGCCCGGAGAGCTCGGGGACCTCCTCCAGCGCCCACCGGGCGCGCTTGCGCAGGGAGGCGGCGAGCTCGGTCGGCGTTGGCGGCCGGCTCGTGCCCAGGGAGGCGGCCAGGTGGTGGTGCATCTGCGCGGTCGTGCGTCCCAGATCCTGGGCCAGGTCCAGGGCCCGGGCCCGCACCGGTCCGTCGACGTCGTCGGTGGAGGCCAGTGAGCAGAACAGCTCGAAGCCGTCGTCGGCGCGGGGGACGAAGCTGCAGGCCACGGCCGAGTCGGTGGACTCCTCCAGGGCGGGCTGGCCGCAGCCGCCCATGCGCGTCCAGGTCATGGTGGACCAGGCCACCGGCGTGGGCACCCGGTCCCAGCCGCTGCGGGCCAGGGCCACCGTCAGCTCCACGTCGGGGTTGCGCCCGTGCTCCAGGACCCGCAGGAGCTTGACGATGAGGTCACCGGTGGCGGCGTCCTGCTTCCCAAGAGCCTCGGCGGGGTCGGTGGGGGCCGGCAGGATGACGGAGGTGTTGGACTGCTCCCCGGTGGTCACCCGCAGCCTCGGCGCCCGCTGGGCGATGGCCAGGGCTCCGGCCTCGTCCAGGACGGTGCCCGCCTTCAGCGTGCTCAGGGCCCAGGCCCGCCAGAAGGCCGGGTGGTGGGCGCCGTCGACGAGCGCCACCTGCGTGGGTGACCCCTGAGAGCCGGTGGTCACCAGCAGGCCGTGGTTGCCGGGTGCCTCACCGGGGGTGGCGAAGGAGTCGAGCGCCTCGGCGGCCTCCAGGACCACCGGTACGTGCAGCAGCACCATCCCGTCGCGGTGACTGGTCTCGGCCTGGTTGCCCCGTAGGGCGGCGATGACGAGGTCTCGCACCCCCTCCTCCGGCTCCCAGGTTGCGATCACGCGCAGGGAGCCCAGGGGCGGTGCGGCGTCCCCCTTGAGCGGGAACCAGCGCCGTTGGAGCATCCACGGTCCCAGCGCTGCGAGGATCTCGGCATTGGTGGGCCAGGTCGACGGGGCCTGGGTGCTGCGCAGGGAGTGTGCCGGCACGGTGGCGGGCTGTGGTGCGGCGGAGATCGGTTCGTTTGGCATCAGACTTCCTCGGTCGGGTGGTTGTCGTGGTCGTCCTGGGGGGCGTCGTCGGGCTCAGTCCGGTCAACGGACAGCCAGTAGTATCCGCGCGCTCCCAGCGTCAGGGTGAGGCGGCCTTGCTCGTCGACGGGCGGGAAGGCGCAGCCCCCGAACAGGTCCGTGGTGCCCCTGCCCGCCAGCTCGGGAACCTCGATCGTCACCGACCGGGGGGTGGCCGAGAGGTTGGAGACGCACAGAAGGGTCTCTGCCCCCTCCACCAGCGCCTCGTCGCAGCGCGTGTGCGCCAGGACGGCGTCGTCGCTGGTGGGGCGCAGGAGGAAGCTCCCGCGACCCAGCACGGGATGGGCGCGGCGCAGGTGCAGGATCCGCCGGGTGAACTGCAGCAGCGAGTCGGGCCGGGCCATCTCAGTGGCCACCGTCAGGTGCGCGTAGCCGGGGGCCTGGATGAGCGGAAGCGTCAGGGCGCCCGGGTCGACCACTGAGGAGAAGCCCATGTTGGGGGAGTCGTCCCACTGCATGGGGGTGCGCACGGCGTCGCGGTCCTCCAGCCAGATGTTCTCGCCCATGCCGATCTCGTCGCCGTAGTAGAGACAGGGGCTGCCCGGCAGCGACAGGAGCAGGGCGTAGGCCAGCTCCACCTCGGCGCGCGAGGCGTCCAGGAGTGGGGCCAGGCGGCGCCGGATCCCGATGTTGGCGCGCATGCGCTCCTCGGGGGCGTACCAGGCGTACATCTGGTCGCGCTCGGCGTCGGTGACCATCTCCAGGGTCAGCTCATCGTGGTTGCGCAGGAAGGTCCCCCACTGCCCGTGGGCGGGGATGTCGGGGGTCTTCTCCAGCACCCAGCGGATGGCCGAGGCCGAGCCCTGCCGCAGTGCGTAGAAGATGCGCGGCATGACCGGGAAGTGGAAGCACATGGTGCACTCGGGCGCCTCCTCGGTGCCGAAGTACTCCACGACGTCCTCGGGCCACTGGTTGGCCTCGGCCAGCGTGATGGTCCCGGGGAACTCCCGGTCGAGCATCTGACGGATCCCGGCGATGATCTCGTGGGTGCCGGCCAGGTTCTCGCAGTTGGTGCCCTCCGACTCGGTCAGGTAGGGGATGGCGTCGAGGCGGAAGCCGTCCACCCCGGTGCGCGCCCAGAAGCGGATGACGTCGTGGATCGCCTCGATGACCGCCGGGTTGCGGTAGTTGAGGTCGGGCTGGTGGGAGAAGAAGCGGTGCCAGTAGAACTGGCCGCGCTCGACGTCGTAGGCCCAGTTGGACTCCTCGGTGTCCACGAAGATGATGCGGGCGTCGTCGTAGCCGGAGTCGTCGTCGGCCCACACGTAGAAGTCCCCGTAAGGGCCCTCGGGGTCCGAGCGGGAGGCCTGGAACCAGGGGTGGGCGTCCGAGGTGTGGTTGACGACCATGTCGATGATGATGCGGATCCCGCGCTGATGGGCCTGGTGGACCAGCTCGCGGAAGTCCTCCATCGTCCCGTAGCGCGGGTCGATGGCCGTGTAGTCGGAGATGTCGTAGCCGCCGTCGCGCACGGGCGAGGGGTAGAACGGCGGGATCCACACGCAGTCCACGCCCAGCCACGCCAGGTAGTCCAGGCGGGAGATGAGCCCGCGCAGGTCTCCGACGCCGTCGCCGTCGGAGTCGGCGAAGGAGCGCAGTAGCGCCTCGTAGAAGACCGCCGTGCGGAACCACTCGGGGTCCGGGCTCAGGCCGGGGCGGGCCTGGGCCGGCAGGGCCGGCACCCCGGGGATCGGCGGGGCCACCGCCAGCGGCATGGGGATCCCGCCGCTGGGGGTGGGGATCGTCGACATCTGGGCCGCCACGGGCGCCGTGACGGGCACGCCCGCCGCGGGCTGGCCGAAGGCTCCACCCGGCGCTGCGGCCGGCGCCTCGCTGCCGGGGGGCGCCTGGGCAGTACTCATCGGATCGGTGCTCACAGCGGCTCCACGGAGAAGACGTGGGCGACCTGCCCGGCGAAGGGGTCGAGGCGCACATAGTTCTGCCCCGACCACTCGTAGGAGTCTCCGGTGAGCGCGTCGGTCACCCGCACCACCGGGCGCGAGGCGTCCACCCAGCCCGGCAGGCCCAGGGCCTCCAGGTTGAGGTAGACCTCGCCGGCCCTCGCCCCGTGCGGGTCGAGGTTGACCACCGTCAGAACGACGTCGTCCCTGCCCGTGGGGCTGTGGAAGGCGTCCACCCGCTTGGAGTAGGCGAGGATCTGGTCGTCGCTGGTGGGGTGGAAGTAGATGTCCCGCAGCTGGCGCAGCGCGGGGTGAGCGGCCCGGGCGGCGTTGAGGCGCGTGAGGAGATCCTCGATGCCGTTGCGGCGAGCGGCGGCGAAGTCACGCGGCTTGTACTCGTACTTCTCGTTGTCGATCTGCTCCTCGTAGCCCGGCCGCGGTGTGGACTCGGCCAGCTCGTAGCCCGAGTAGATGCCCCAGGTCGGGCTGAGCGTGGCCGCCAGGACGGCGCGCAGCTTGAAGGCCGGCACCTTCCCGTTGGTCATGAAGGGGGTGAGGATGTCGTGCGTCGTGGGCCAGAAGGCCGGACGCAGCAGGTGGGCGGTGTCCTTGCTGAGCTCCATCATGTACTCGATGAGCTCGTCCTTGGTGTTGCGCCAGGCGAAGTAGGTGTAGGACTGGTGGAAGCCGATCATGCCCAGGGTGCGCATCATGGCGGGGCGGGTGAAGGCCTCGGCCAGGAACAGCACCTCGGGGGACTCGGCGTGGATCTCGGCGATGAGCCGCTGCCAGAAGGTCAGGGGCTTGGTGTGGGGGTTGTCCACCCGGAAGATCGTCACCCCGTGCGCGATCCAGGTGCGCACGACCTCCAGGATCGCCTGGTAGATGCCCTCGGGGTCGTTGTCGAAGTTGAGCGGGTAGATGTCCTGGTACTTCTTGGGCGGGTTCTCGGCGTAGGCGATCGAGCCGTCGGCCAGGACCGTGAACCACTCGGGGTGCTCGGCCACCCACGGGTGGTCCGGCGAGCACTGGAGCGCCAGGTCCAGGGCCACCTCCATGCCCAGCTCGCGCGAGCGCGCCACCAGGGCGTCGAAGTCCTCGAAGGTGCCCAGGTCGGGGTGGATGGCGTCGTGGCCGCCGTCGGGGGAGCCGATGCCGTAAGGGGAGCCGGGGTCGCCGGGACGCGCCGTCAGGGTGTTGTTGCGGCCCTTGCGGTTGGTCAGGCCGATGGGGGAGATGGGCGTGAGGTAGAGGACGTCGAAGCCCATGGCCGCGATGCGGTCCAGCCGCTCGGTCGCGCTGCGAAGCGTCCCCGAGTGCCAGGTGCCGTCCTCATCGGCCCCCGAGCCCAGCGAGCGCGGGAAGATCTCATACCAGGAGCCGGTCAGGGCGCGCTCGCGGTCCACCTGGAGGGGGTACTCGGCGGAGGGCGAGATGTGGTCGCGCAGCGGCAGGCGCTCCAGGGCGGCCTGGACCGAGTCCGACATGCCCGCAGCCAGGCGGTCGGCCACGGGGTTGGAGGGGTCGCGCATGATCCACACGGCGTCGTTGAGAGCCTTGACGCCCTCCTCATCGCGCCCCTCAACGGCCACCGCCCGGTCCAGGACTCGGGCTCCCTCCTCCAGCATGAGCTCGACGTCGATGCCGGCGGGCACCTTGATACCGGCGTCGTGGCTCCAGGTGGCGTACGGGTCCGACCAGCCCTCGACGCGCAAGCGCCAGTCCCCGGGGGCGTCGGGCGCCACGGAGGCCTCATAACGGTCCAGCCCCGGGGCGATGTCGTGCATGCGGGCGCTGGGGCCGTCGCTGCCGTCAGGACGTACCAGGACCGCGGTGGCGCCGTAGCGGTCGTGCCCCTCGCGGAAGACGGTGGCGCGGATCGGAATGACCTCGCCGACGACGGCCTTGGCCGGCCAGCGCCCGTCCTCGACGACGGGGAAGACCTCGGTGACCGGGATCCGGCCGATCAGCGAGAACGGGGCCGGCTGCGGTGCCGCACTGGCCGCGGACGACCCCGACGGCGCGGTCTGCGTCCCGGTGCCCTGAGCGGGTGCGTCGGTGGGAGCGGCAGAGGACTTGGAGGGACGGGTGGACTGCTTCTTGCCGGCCTTCGGCGTCGTGTTCGGAGTCACAAGAACAAGAGTACGGTGAGAAACGACCTGAGTCACATGCCGGCTCGCAGGACGCGGATCGGCCCGGTACGCGCGTCGCGAACCGGGCCGATCGAGGTGGGTGTGCGGGCCGGCTCAGCGGCCGGCAGGCCCTCAGTAGTTCATCTGCATGGCGGTGCGGACGTCGTCGAGCGTCCGGTTGGCGACCTCGTTGGCCCGGGCGTTGCCCTGCCCCAGGACCTTAAGGAGGTAGTCCTCGTTGGCCGCCAGCTCGGCGCGACGGGCCCGAATGGGGGAGAAGAACTCGTTGACGGCCTCCGTGGTGACCTTCTTGAGCGTGCCCGCTCCGCCGTCGCCGATGCGCTCGGCGATCTCCTCGGGAGCGCCCGCCCCGCACAGGGAGGCCAGCATCAACAGGTTGGAGACCTCCGGCCGGTTGTCCGGGTCGTAGGTGATGACGCGCTCGGAGTCCGTCTTGGCCTTCTTGAGGGCCTTGGCGGTCTCATCGGCGCTCATGCGCAGCTCGATCGTGTTGTGCCGCGACTTGCTCATCTTCTCCCCGTCCAGGCCCAGCAGCATCGGGGCCTGACTGAGCAGCGCCTCGGGGCGGCGGAAGACCGGGTGGTCCTTGACCGCCCGCCCGTAGCGCTTGTCGAAGCGCTGGGCGATGAGTCGGGCCTGCTCCAGGTGGGGGAGCTGATCCTTGCCGACGGGCACGAGGTTGGCCTGGCAGAAGAGGATGTCGGTGGCCTGGTGGACCGGGTAGGTGAGCATCAGTCCGCTCATGGCCCGCCCGTCGGTGGCCTCCAGCTCCGACTTCACCGTGGGGTTGCGGTGCAGCTCGGACTCGGTGACCAGGGACAGGAAGGGCAGCATCAGCTGATTCTGGGCGGGGACCGCCGAGTGGGCGAAGATCGTCGAGCGCTGCGGGTCCACGCCCACCGCCAGGGCATCGGTGACCAGGGACAGGACCCGCTCGCGAATGGGGCCCACGCCGTCGCGGTCGGTGATGACCTGGTAGTCGGCCACGAGGATCCAGGTCTCCACGCCCGCGTCCTGGATCGTCTTCCAGGAGTGCATGGTTCCGAAGTAGTGGCCCAGGTGCATGTTCCCGGTGGGGCGGACCCCGGTGAACATCCGGTAGCGGCCGGGGTTGACGGCGATATCGGCCTCGATCTCGGCGGAGCGGGCGATGGATCGGGCCAGGGAGGCGTCATTGGTGGCGTTGGCCAGGGCCTCCTCGGCCGCGGTGGGGGTCTGAGTCATACCCTCATCCTAGGGGGTGCGCTGCGGCGGCAGGCTGACGGTGGCCAGCCCCGAGCGCAGTGGTGCCGGCTCAGTCCGTCTCGGCGCCCGGGATCAGGGTCTCCAGCGGTTCTCCGGAGAAGTAGATCCGTAGGGACAGCGCCTCCAGCATCGTCGTGTCGCCCGGCCGGTCGTGATGGCAGTCCGTGAGACTCTCGGCGGCGTGGCCCTCGGGTTCGGCGGCCGTGGTCCTGACCTCCTTGACCTCGCCGGAGCCGTCCGTCTCGATGATGACGTCGGCCTGGGTGTCCTGGGGGCTTCGGCTCACGCGCCGTGCCTGGGAGAAGGGCGCTGTATGAGGCTGGGGGACCGCCCAGGTCGAGTCCCAGGCCAGGTGCCAGTCGGTCCCGCGTCCCTCGGGCAGGACGACGTCGACCTGGTCCAGGGCGCCGTTGATGACCACGAGCATGTCGTCGTCGTTCCAAGGGTGGCCCGAGCGCAGCATCTGGACGACGCGAGTGTGCGGGTCGTGCCAGGAGTCCCCGTCCATCGGCGCGGCATCCGCCCGGTACCAGGCCAGATCCGCGATCGTGTCGCCTTCCAGGACCTGCCCGGTCGCGAAGCGCGAGGGGCGCACCACCGGGTGGCTGTGGCGCTGGTGGATGAGGAAGCGTGTCGTGGCGACCAGGTCGCGCTGCCAGACCTCCAGGTTCCAGTCCACCCAGGAGAGCACGGAGTCCTGGCAGTAGCAGTTGTTGTTGCCCTGCTGGGTGCGTCCCATCTCGTCGCCGGCCACCAGCATGGGGGTCCCGGCGCTCAGCAGTACGGTGGCCAGCAGGTTGCGCATCGACCGGCGGCGCAGCACCTCGATCGGGCCGCCGTTGATGCCCTCGACGACGTCCCCCTCGAAACCGTGGTTCCAGGAGCGGTTGTTGGAGTTGCCGTCCCGGTTGTCCTCCTTGTTGGCCAGATTGTGCTTGTGGTCGTAGACCACCAGGTCGCGCAGGGTGAAGCCATCGTGCGCGGCCACGAAGTTGACCGAGCCAAGCGGGCCGCGGCCGCCGGGGAACTCCCCGTGGCTGAACAGGTCCGCGCTGCCCGACAGGCGCGTGGCCAGGTCTCGCAGGTCCGAGCCCAGACGGCCCTTGGAGATCTCCGAGGCGTCATGCAGCCAGAAGGAGCGCGTGGTGTCGCGGAAGTGGTCGTTCCAGTCCTGGAAGGGCTCGGGGAACTGGCCGGTGCGCCAGCCGCCGGGCCCCACGTCCCAGGGCTCGCTGATGAGCTTGACCGTGCTGAGCACCGGGTCCGTGGCGATCGCCGTGAGCAGCGGGTGACGCGGCGAGAACTCCGCGGCGTGGCGCCCCAGGGTGGTGGCCAGGTCGAAGCGGAAGCCGTCGACGCCGACCTCGGTGACCCAGTAGCGCAGTGAGTCCAGGGCCAGCCGGATCGCACCCGTGGCCCGAAAGTCCACCGTGTTGCCGGTACCGGTGACGTCCATGTACTGCGCCGGCAGGTAGGGGGCGTGCAGGTAGTAGTCCAGGTTGTCCAGGCCGCGCAGGCTCAAGGATGGGCCATCGACACCGCCCTCGCAGGTGTGGTTGTAGACGACGTCGAGCACGACCTCCAGGCCGGCCTCGTGGAGCATGGAGACCATGCCGCGGACCTCGTCCAGGACCGCCTGCGGGCCGGCCGCACGCGCCGCGGCCGTGGCGTAAGAGGGCTCGGGCGCGAAGTAGCTCAGCGTGGAGTAGCCCCAGTAGTTGCTCAGGCCCCGCTTGGTCAGGAAGGGCTCGCTCACCGAGGCGTGGATCGGCAGCAGCTCGATCGTGGTGATCCCCAGGGCCTTGAGGTGCTCGACCGTCACCGAGTGGGCCAGCCCCGCGTAGGTGCCGCGCAGCTCCTCGGGCACCCCGGGCAGCTGGTAGGTCAGGCCCTTGACGTGGGCCTCATAGATGACGGCGCGCTCGCGGGGCACACGGGGGCCCGGAACCACCGGGAAGGTGTCACCGGTGACCACGCCGACGGCGGTGCTGCCGGCCGAGTCCAGGCGTGAGGGCCTCCACGGCTCGGCCGCAGGGACCAGGTCGTCGGTGACCTCGTGGGCGTAGACGGCCGGCCCCAGGTCCACGTGGCCGTCCAGGGCCCGGGCGTAGGGGTCCAGCAGCAGCTTGCGGGGGTTGTAGAGCAGGCCCTCGTGCGGGTTCCAGGGGCCGTGGGCGCGGTAGCCGTAGCGCTGACCGGCACCAACGCCGGGGACGTGCGCGCTCCACAGGCCCCGCGAGGGCCCGTGCATCCCGATCCGGGTCTCCTCCACCACGGCGCCGTCGGTATCCATGGTCAGCAGGCACAGGTCCACGGCCGTGGCATGCGGGGCGTGGACCGCGAAGTCCGCGCCGTCTCCGTTCAGGGTGACGCCCAGCCCGTGGTCGGGAGCTGCGGGCAGGTCGGCGCGCGGTGCTGGAGCGGGCTCTGGCGTCGAAGGCATGGGCCCATTGTCCTGGCGGCCGCTGGTTGCTACCACTTGAAGGGACGTGAGGTCTCCCTCGTGGGAGTGCGCCCCGTCGCGTTCAATCCACCCGCCGTGACTGCCTCGTCATCATCGCGTCGTCTTCATCCCTGTCCTGACGCCGTGTCAGGGTGACTGAGCGCTCAGTGGCGAGATGCCGCTGTTATGGCAACCTTGAGCCCATGAGAATCGTGGTCTGCATCAAGCACGTTCCTGACGTCCAGTCCGAGCGTCGCATTGAGGACGGTCGCCTCGTGCGCGGCGAGGAGGACGTCCTCAACGAGCTCGACGAGAACGCCGTCGAGGCCGCCGTCGCTCTGGCCGAGGAGGCCGACGGCGAGGTCATCGCCCTGACCATGGGGCCGGAGGATGCTGAGGACGGAGTGCGTCGCGCCCTGCAGATGGGGGCCGACTCCGGTGTCGTCGTGGCCGATGACGACCTGGCCGGTGCCGACGTCGTCGCCACCGCCCGGGTCCTGGCCGCCGCCATCGAGCGCATCGGCGAGGTCGACCTGGTCATCACCGGAATGGCCTCCCTGGACTCCATGACCTCCATGCTGCCCGGCGCCCTGGCCGCCGCCCTGCGCCGTCCGGCCCTGACGCTGGCCAACCGGCTCGAGGTCGACGGTGGTGCCGTGACCATCACCCGCACCGTGGGCACCGTCCGCGAGGTCCTCAGTGCGCCGCTGCCCGCGCTCGTCAGCGTCACCGACCAGGCCAACGAGCCCCGCTACCCCAACTTCGCCGCCATGCGCGCCGCGAAGAAGAAGCCCATCGACTTCTGGGATGTTTCCGAGCTCGGCCTCCAGATCGCCGAGCCGGCCGTCGCCGTCGTCGACGACGAGGCCCGACCCGCCCGTGAGGCCGGCATCATCCGCACCGACGCCGGAGAGGCGGGCCGCGAGCTCGCCGCCTGGCTCGTGGAGAACAAGCTCGTCTGACGGCCGGCCGCAGCGCCCGCCCACGTCCCGGCAGGGGCGCTGGACGCCGTCGCGCCGCCCGTCCGCCTCCTACCACTCGCGAAAGAAGCTGATTCCCATGCTCGATGCCCCCCTGCTCGTCCTCGTCGACCTCGAGACCACCGAGGCCGCCCCCACCGGCCCCAGCCTGGAGCTGCTCACCGCCGCCCGGGAGCTGACCAGCGGCGACGTCGTCGCCCTGGCCCTCCAGCCTCTGGGTGAGGCCGCCTCAGCGGCCCTGGCCGGCGCCGGAGCCACCCGCCTGCTGTCCGCCGACCTGGGCGAGGCCGCCCACCTGGCCGCCACCGCGGCCGACGCCGTCGTGGCGGCCGTCGGCGCCGTCCAGCCCGCCGCGGTCCTGGTCGTCTCCGACTACCGCGGCAAGGAGCTGGCCGGGCGGGCCGCCGTCGTGCTCGGCTCGGCCTGCGTCTCCGACGTCACCGCCCTGGAGGCCGCCGGCACCGAGCTGCGTGCCTCCAAGCTGGTCCTGTCCGGCTCCTGGTCCACCACCGCCGGCGTCGCCTCGGGCGGCAATGCACCGATCATCGCCGTGCGCCCCGGGATCGCCGAGGTCACCGGGGCCGAGGGCGCACCCCTGACGGCCGAGCCCTTCGAGGTTCCCGTCAGCGCTGAGGCCGCCGCCGTGCGCCTCGTCTCGCGCGAGGCCACCTCCGTGGCCTCCGGTCCGGTCCTGAGCGAGGCGCGCACCGTCGTCGTGGGCGGCCGCGGCGTGGACGGCGACTTCGACCTGGTCCGCTCCCTGGCCCAGCCGCTCGACGCCGCCGTCGGCGCCACCCGCGTGGCCTGCGACGAGGGCTGGATCGAGCGCAGCGCCCAGATCGGTCAGACCGGCGAGACCATCTCCCCGCGCCTGTACATCGGCCTGGGCGTCTCCGGCGCTGTCCACCACACCAGCGGCATCCAGGGGGCCGGCACCGTCGTCGCCATCTGCGACGACTCCGAGGCCCCGATCTTCGAGATGGCCGACTTCGGCGTCGTCGGCGATGTCACCGAGGTCGTGCCCCAGCTCGTCGAGGAGCTCGCCAGGCTGCGCGGCTGAGCAGTTTCTCCAACGACATTGTGGGGGTGCCCCGTCTCATCGACGGCGCACCCCCACAACGCGCACGGGGCGTCAGCTCCTCCGGTGCCCCAGTCCGGTGACCTTGAAGCCGTCCTCACTGGGGGTGAGGATGAGCCAGGCCCCGTACTCGAACTGAGCGCGGTGGTTGGGAAGCGGCTGCATCCAGGGCTTGGACTGATCATCCGAGGTGATCGGGCACAGGATCGACCCGGGAGCCAGATCCTCAGAGATCACCATGGTCCCGAACAACGAGTCCTTGGGGCCCGCCAGCAGGCAGGAGGCCACCTTGCCTCCCTTGGGCAGGTAGGCGCTGCGCGCCGTGGCGTTACCGGCCTGCGTGGAGCCGGCCGGCTCATCCAGGGAGGAGAGCACCGCGGAGTCGACCTGGTCGGTGACCTTACTGTCCTCCTTAGCGGCCAGGGCGTCGTAGACGGCCTGAACCTTGACCAGTGACGGGCGGTGGATGTCCTGGGTCGGGAGGTGGTAGACGACGTCGAACAGCGCCAGGGACTCACCGTCCCACTGAGCGGCGACGGCGGCCGTCCCCGAACCGGAACAGGCCTTGCAGTCCATGTCGCCTGCGACCATGAGCTGGGGCATGTTGAACAGCACGGTTCCGCCCACGACGCGCAGGTTCTCCATATGGGTTGTCGGGGTGTAGCCGATCTCGTTGCTGCCCTCCATGATGAGGGAGCCGACCATCTGCTTGTCGCCGTTGTAGGCGGCCATGACGTCGAAGGCCGCAGCGGTGCCGCTGTTGCACTCCAGAACCGCGACCGTCACCGGGGAAGAGCCGAAGAAGCCCGGCTGAGCCTCCTTCAGCGCGACGGTGAAGTTGCTTCCGCCCGGACCGTTGCCCGCCGCCGCGGTCGCGGTGCCGCTGGAGAAGGTGAGGCTGGTCTTGTCATCCTTCATCTTTTCGACCACCTGCGACTTCGTCGTGCCGCGGACCACGGAGGCGAAGCCGTCGGCGCAAACGGCCGGGACATCGAGGGTGGCGCCACCCAGCTCCTCCAGGCTGGGGGCGGGCTTGGCTGCGGAGGTCGGGGCTGAGGTCGGCAGTGCCGTGGCGCGGGTCGAGCTCGAGCCGGAGTCGAAGGTCATGACCGACGTCGTCGAGCCGTTGAACACCACGACGTAGCCATCGCCGGCCGCCCACGAGGTCACCGGGGTGGAGACCCGCCAGATCGTGCTCCCGTCGACCGGGTCGAGGGCGCGCAGCGAGTCCGGGTAGGCCATGACGAGGGCCCCCTTGCTCGTCTGCCAGCGGGGTACCGCCTCGGTGCCCAAGGTGTTGAGAGCGCCCGCGCCCTCGGGGAGCTTGCTCGACCACAGCACGCTGCTGCCGTCCAGGCCGGCCACGGTGACGCCGTCACTGACCACCCAGACATCACGGCTCATCGGCAGGTTGACACTGACGAGCTTGCGGGGCGCCTCGACTCGGGTCGCCCACACCGGCTTGGAACCGTCGAGCTTCAGCCCCGAGACCTTCTCCCGGTTGACGCTCACGGTCCCGTCGGAGCTGACCGACAGGGGTTTTCCGTCCCCGGGAGTGTCGCTCAGCCGCACCGAGGCGGGTGCCGGTCCCGATGCCCGCGTGCTCGGTGACGCCGGTGCGCCAGGAGCGGAGGACGGGGTGGCGGAGGGAGCCGCGGGACCCACGGGGTTCGTGGGGGCCATGCCATTGGGGATCTTCGAGGGCCCGCTCTGGGAGGGAGCGGCCGAGCGGGCGTCACTGGGCTGGGGTGCAACCGGTGAGGCGGGCGCTGTGGGGGCCTCGGCGGAGACAGTTGAGGGCTTGGCGGGGGAGTTGATCCCCGAGGCCAGATCGATGCTGATCTGGTCACCGCAGTCCAAGGTCTTGGCGTTCATCCGGCAGCCGAGGTCCTGGCCAGCCAGATTATCGGGGATGGGGACCTGCCACGCGGCGTAGGACGACGATGAGCTTGGGTTCAAAGCCACCAGTGCCTCACGTCGATCAGCGATCACCCGCAGGATCGTCAGCTGCTTGCTGGTGATCGTCGTGGTGCCGTTGGCGTCGAAGGGCGCCGCCGCGAGCTCCTTGCCGATGTTGGACAGGTCCTGCTGCGCCTGGAGGATCGGGGCTGTGACCATGGAGAGCGGGTCGGAGCTACGCGTCAGCGCCCAGATGCCTCCACCGCCGAGCGCCAGGACCAGGGCGACGACGGCGCTGAGGATCCCGAGCCGTGCCCGACGGCGCCGCTGAGGCGGAGGCGGTGAGGCGAGGGCAGGAGGCCCCTGGGGCGGTGCCGCAGGCGGCGGGGTCGTGGATGAGGGGGCCTCCGGGGAAGGCGTTTCGGGAGCAGAGGAGTCAGGAGCAGGGGAGTCAGGAGACGGAGACATAACCGCAGCCTAGAAGGAAATGGGCCGGCCGAGAGGCGAAATAAGATTCCTACCGCACGGTCAATAGGCCTCCTGCTGCGCGGGCGCCTGTCCGGAGGAATGCCCCGTCATTTCCGCATCCGGTGTTCGTGACGACCGGCACAATACGGGTATGCAGGTCACGTCCGGAACACAGAACTCATCCGATGACACGAGTCAGGAAATCGGGAAGCAGACGGAAGGGGAAAGCGGAGCGGAGTCGGATGAGACTCCACCAGTCGCGGTTCCACCGGTGGTCCCCCTGCCTGAGGATCGCGCTGCGGCGCTCGACGAGCTGTGCCGCTCCCTGAATGTATCCGACGGGGACATCAGCACAAGTGCTTACCGACACCGCCTGGAGACGGGCCTGCCGTGGGACACCGATCCGCGCCTCGTCGCCGACGCTCTGGCCCGGGTGGGGCATTCGCCCGAGGTGGTGCGCACTATCACCTGGGGGTGGGCCCTGTGGAGCTGCGAGCCCGAGGACAGCTGGCCGTGGATGGCCCAGGACCTGGCAAGGACTCGTGACCTGCTGGAGGATTCCACGTCGGCGACGCGAGTGCTGCGTGCGCTCGCCCACTTCCCGACCGTCCCCCGGAGTATGGTGCCCTCCCTGGTGCAGGTCGCCGTGGGGCGCTCCGAGGTCAACCGGGAGCTGGGCCAGAGGCTTCTCGCAGGCTTCCCCGACGCCGGGGACCTGGCGCTCGACGCGGTGATGAGCCCGGTCGCGCACGTGCGCCGGGCAGGGGCGGCCTGGTTGACCGGTCTGACGATCCCCGACGGCGTCGCCCGGCTGCGTGCCGCCCGCGCCCAGGAGGAGGACCGTCTGGCTCGGGCCAACCTGCTGCGCACCTTGCAGGTATACGGGGATGACGTCACCGACCTCGTGACCGCAGAGGCCCTGACGCCTCCCCGGCGGCGACTGAAGCGCCCTCCGGTGGCCCTGGACTGGTTCCCCTTCGAGGCCCTGCCCGAAGCGAGGCTCGCCGACGGGACGCCGCTCGCCCCGGATATCGTGCGGAACTGGGTGCTTGAGGCCTACAGGCTCAAGACCCCCGACGGGGCCGGCACCATCGAGCTCTACCTGCGCCTGCTCGACGCGGAGGACGCCCGTGCTCTCAGCGCCTTCGTCGTCGAGTGCTGGGTCGCCCACAACCGCGAGGCCGTCAAGGGGCAGAGCCTGAGGAACAAGGGGCTGCTCGCCTTCGCCGTCGGGATGGAGGGCGAGCGTCTCTCCGCCGCCGCCAGGAGCGCCCTGAGCCGCCACCCCACATGGCGCGCCGAGTCCGAGACCGTGCTGACCGCCGTCGCCGCGAACCCATCCGCCGAGGCCCTGCAGGTCATCGTCTCGGCGGCGGCCCAGCACCGCTTGCCACGGGTGCGTGGCTTCGCCGACCTGCTCACTCGGGCTGTGGCCGCCGAGCAGGGCTGGAGTGAGGCCGAGCTCGGTGACCGAAGTATCCCCACGGCCGGTTTCGGACCTGATGGGCTGCTGCATCTTTCATACGGCGAGCGCGAGTTCCTGGGCCGCCTGACCCCGGAGCTGACCATCGCCCTGACGGACGCCGACGGACGCCCGCGCAAGACCCTGCCCACCGCCCGCAAGAGCGAGGACGGCGAGCTCGTGGCGCAGACCAGACGCCGCCTGACCTTCGCGCGCAAGGAGGTCGCCGCCGTGCTCAAGGTCCAGGGGCGGCGTCTCTATGAGGCCATGTGTGTCGGGCGCTCCTGGCAGGTTCCGCAGTGGAGGGAGCTGTTCGCCGACCACCCCCTGGCCCGGCACCTGGCGGCTCGCCTGGTCTGGATGGCCCGTCGCCAGGGCGAGGGCGTGGGTGCTCATGATCCGGAAGCCGGCGGCCACGAGCCCCGGACATGGACCTTCCGCCCCACTGAGGACGGCGAGCTTCTGGGAGCCGACGACGCCGTCCTGGAGCTGCCCCCGGATGCCGTGGTCACACTGGCTCACGGGACGCTGCTGCCGGAGGCGGAGGTGGCCGACTGGCAGGAGCACCTGGCCGACTACGAGATCACCCCGCTCTTCGACCAGTTCTCGGCCGGCGCGCCGCAGGTGGAATCGGGGCAGTGGGGCATCGACGACGGGGCGGGTCAGCGGGTTGTCGTCCGCGACCTGCGCAAACGGGCCAAGGCCCGCGGCTATGAGCCCGACTCCACCATCTACTGGTACACCACGTTCCTCAAGGACTTCCCGGCGGCCGGCCTGTGCAGCGTCATCGACTTCAGTGGGGCGGACGTGTGGAGCGAGGACCAGGTGGTGACCACCGGTCCTCTGAGCCTGGTCGCCGGACGGCGGGCGATGCCCCTGAAGCAGGTGCCTCCCGCTCTCCTGGCCGAGTGCTACGCCGACTACCGCGCCATTGTCGACCTGCCGGGCTGAATGCCCGGCGGGAGAGGCAGTTGGCCCGGCCCGACGAGGAGCCGCGGCCTCGAGCCCGAGTGCGGGCTCGAGGCCCTTCAGCTCGACGGCCCCGCTCGCCGTCGAGTGGGACGTCAGGCGACGGCGTGGCTGGGGGACTGCTCGGACGCGACGGTCGCCTGGGCCAGGACCTGGTCGCCGTCGTCGCCGCCGTAGATGACCAGGCTCTGACCGGCGGCCACGCCACGCAGGGGCACGGCCAGGTTGGCGTGCAGGAGCCCGCGCGCCGCATCGATGCGGACCCTTGCCGGGACCGGGCGGCCGTGAGCGCGCACCTGGACGCTGGCCTCCTGCCAGCCGACGGCGGGGGAGCCGTCAGAATCGGTGCCGCCGGTGTCCGGGCCGGTGGTGAGCGGCTCGGGGTCGGCGAGCAGAACGAGCCCGTCGCCGTCGACCGCGGTGCGGCTGAGCAGCTCCTCGGGGCCGACGACGACCTCGTTGGTGGCCGGACGCGTCTCGATGACGTAGCGGGGGCGACCGTCCTCGGCCGGCCGGGACAGGCCCAGACCCTTGCGCTGGCCGACGGTGAAACCGAAGTAGCCCTGGTGAGTGCCCAGGACCTCGCCGTCGGGGGAGACCATGGCGCCCTCGTGGGCGCCGAGTGAGCGGGTCAGGAAACCACGGGTGTCGCCGTCAGCCACGAAGCAGATGTCGTAGGAGTCCGGCTTGGAGGCCACCGGCAGGCCCCGGGCCTCGGCCTCGGCACGCACCTGCGCCTTGGAGGGGGCATCCCCCAGGGGGAAGAGGGCCCGGGCCAGGCCCTCACGGCCGGAGACGGCCAGGACATAGGACTGGTCCTTGGCGGCATCGACGGCGCGGCGCAGCATGAGGCCCTCGGTGTCCCCGGGGCGGCCGGAGGAGGCGCCGCCGCTCAGGCGCGCGTAGTGGCCGGTGGCGACGGCGTCGAAGCCCAGGGCCAGGGCCCGCTCCAGGAGGGCGTCGAACTTGACGCGCTCGTTGCAGCGCACGCAGGGGTTGGGGGTGCGCCCGGCGCGGTACTCGTCGAGGAAGTCGGCCACGACGCGCTCCTCGAACTCCTCAGACAGGTCCCACACGTAGAAGGGGATGCCCAGGATCTGGGCGGCCCAGCGGGCGTCGGCGGAGTCCTCGATGGAGCAGCAGCCGCGTGAGCCCGAACGGGTCTGGGCCCGGTTGCGGGTCAGGGCCATGTGGACGCCCACGACCTCATGGCCGGCGTCGACGGCGCGCGCCGCGGCCACGGCGGAGTCGACTCCACCGGACAGGGCGGCCAGGACGCGCACGAGGGTCTCCTTCAGGCAGATGGGTAGCCGTTGCTACGGGCCGTGGCAGGCTACCGCAGGTCGGTGGCGGCCAGGCAACCGGGGGAGCCCGGGGGACCTCGTGGCGCCCGGTAAAGAAGGTGCTGACGACGGGGATGTCATACCTGACGAGTGCGTCACCGGCGCCGGCAGCTTCGCCCGGACCTTGCGCGATCAGTGTTGATGCCCAGGGTTCTTCGTTTTCCGTCGGGGGAGTGCAAGCGCATTCTCAGCGTGGCGGGTGAGCATGTGACGGTAGTGCCCAGGCATGTTCCAGCAGCGCCTGCCCAGCGGTGGCATGCTGTTCGTCGGGCTCGACTCGACAAAGGCGTGGCAGTGCGTGTCAGTGTGCTCATGGTGCTCTTGCCTCATCGTTCACGAAAGGAGTCGCGATGTCTGATGCGTGGTTGGCCTTCTTGGTTATTTTCGCCATGCTGTTGGCGATCTGGCGGATAGCAGATGGTCGAGAGCGTCCGATGACGAAGAGCGAGCAGGAACGCATGTTCTTCCGGCAGACCTACAGCCTGTCGATCGATCGCATGCTCTCGGAGAGCCCGCTGGATCGTGACGAGGTACGGCGCCTGCGTGACTCCGGGAGAAGCGACGGGAGTGCGCGAGCCATTAGGTACGTACAAGAATGGGACCCCGTTCCTCGGGAGATCGCCGTTCAGTTCGTCGACCGCGTGTGAGAGGGGACTGCGCTGGATCGAGAACTGCGTTCTTCGCCCAGGACGTACTTTTCCCCCAAACGACTGCTGACGGACTCCAGTCGTTTGGGGGATATCGCAGTCCTCGGTCACCAAGTACGTCCCCGATGGCCAAGAACTCGGGCACCAGAGCGGATGGCCGGCGGCATGGCGCTGTTGCGTGGCCGTTGAGGGGCGCTCAACGGGCGGCGAACTCATGGCCGGCGCGAATGAGGTCCCTGAGCCAGTCGCTCTGTGCGGCCTCCATCGTCTTAACGACGACGTGGTGGTTCCACCTGTTGGCACTGACCTGGTCGACGCGGTGGAAGTGCGGATCCTCCACGGGTCGGTCGAGCCTCACGTTGAGGAACAGGGTGCCGTCGCCCGTCCTCTCATAGGCCCAGACCCACAGGAACTTCCGGTTGATGGAGAAGCTCACCTGGGCCGTCAGGTGCTTCGTGACGGAGCCGAGCGAGAGTGCGTAGGACTCGATCGCCGCGTACATAGCGGCCGACGCCGGCTTGCCGCTGAAGTCGCCGATCATCTTGTTGGAGGTGGCTGGCATGCGGAGTTCCTCGGCGCGAGCAGTGCTGTACGACGGGCGGCGGTCTCTTCGTTGTTCTCCTGCACGGGAGGACGTCGGGATCCTGAGATACGGAGTACAGGGTCTACATTACCCCGGTCGTCGGTAACCGAGCGTACCTGTATGGGTTTGACTGATTGTCAGGCTGCTGTAACTGCTGGCGCCGCAACGGAACCCACCGCCACCAGGTGATGCAGCGCCACACCCACTCCAGGGGGCCGTAGGCGAACCGGGAGAGCCAAAGACGGCAGAACACCCATTGGAGGGGCAGAACCGCGGCAGCGACGATGAGTCCGGGAATCACGTCATGGGTGGAGCGCGAATCGAGCAGCACTCCCGCCGGCACCATGACGAAGGAAGCGGTGACGTAGCAAGTCAGCGCCATGCGGCCCAGGGGCTCGAATACCGCGCTCAGGGCCCGCCGCACCGGGGTGCGCCAGAGCAGCGCCAGAAGGCAGACGTAGAGACAAGCCATGAGTCCTCCGGCGACTCCGCCCGCCGTGAAGAACCTGGGATCACCGTCCTCGGCGGCCTGCCAGGGGATCGCGGCCGCGCTGGCGGCTGCGAATACGAGCGTCGCCGCCCCGATCCGACGGTCGGCGTGCTCGAGCCGTGCCGGAAGGCCGTAGGCCTGGGCCGCCGATCCCAGAAGGAACAGCCCGGGCAGTGATAGTGCCCCTCCTCCTGTAAATGCGTAGGCGCTGACCGTTGCCAGCAGACCGAGTACCAGACGCACGGAGCGCGGGACCTTGAGGGCGAATGGCAGGAGGATGGCTCCCGCAACCGCGTAGTCGCGCAGGATCTCACCGGGATAGAGGATCGAGTGGAGTAGCCCAATCACCAGGAGCGCGGCCAGGCGGCGCAGCAGGATCTTCCAGGCAGGGGCGCCCCGGCGGATCGCGGAATCGATGACGAACCCCATGCTCATTCCGAACATGAAGGAGAAGATCGGTACGAAGCGGGTCGCCACCAGGAAGTTCAGGACGTTCTCCGCCAGCGGGACGGCTTGGAAGGGCCGGACCGGGACGTCATGTCCCAGGCACATGAGATCTGCGGCGTTGACGAGGAGAATGCCTGCGACGGCGAAGCCGCGCAAGGAGTCGAGGAAATGGAACCGGTTGCTGGAACTCATGGAGCCGACCGTAGAGCCCGACGACGGTCATCGTGACCGATGGGGGCCTGTTTCCACCCGGGGTTGCAAGGTGTCGGGGTGATTTCCAACTCGGGGACGCGCAACCGGTGCCGGGTTACCCACCCACGCGCACGAGTCCGCTCTCGTAGGCCAGCACAATGAGCTGGGCCCGGTCACGTAGCTCCAGCTTGTGCAGGATCCGGTTGAGGTGGGACTTGATCGTTGACTCGGCCAGGACGAGGTGCTGGGCGATCTCGGTGTTGCTCATGGCGCGTCCGACCAGCGTGACGATCTCCTTCTCCCGATCGGATAGAGCATCGATGGACTCTGTATGCGCGGTGCCGGCACCGGGCTCCGAGGGACCGGCTGGGCCGGCGGTGGAACCAGCGGGGGCGAACCACCGCTTCAGCAGCCGGCGCGTGGCCGACGGCGCCACCACCGAGTCTCCTCGAGCTACGGCGCGAATACCGGCCAGGAGCTCGGGCGCCGTCGAGTCCTTGAGCAGGAAGCCCGAGGCCCCGGCCCGCATCGCCGCCACGAGGTAGTCGTCCAGGTCGAAGGTGGTCAGGATGAGCACCTTGAGGTCGGGGTGGCTGCCCAGAACCGCGTGGGTGGCGGAGATTCCGTCCAAGGTGGGCATCCTGATATCCATGAGGACGATGTCGGGCTGAGTGGCCTTGACCATGGGAAGAACACCGACGCCGTCGGAGGCCTGGCCGACCACGCACATGTCCTTCTGAGCATCGAGAATCATGCGGAAGCCGGAACGGACCAGGTCCTGATCGTCCACCAGCGCAATGCGCAGAGTTCGGGTCATATCGGTTCTCCTCCTGGGGTCACGGCTGTCGACTGAGGGGCCTCGGAGGGAATACGGGCGCGCACGATGAATCCTCCCCCGGGGCCCGGGCCCGCCTCCAGGGAACCGCCGACCGCCGCCAGGCGTTGGCGCAGGTTCACCAGTCCCTGGCCACCGCCGGTGTCCGCGGGCGTCTGCTCGGACGACGGGAGGCGACCGCCGGCCCTCGGGGTAAGCGCCCCGGTGTCGTGAGCGCTGGGCTGATCGGCGACAGTCAGAACGACCTCCTTGTGAGCTTCGTCGTCACGGTACTCCAGCCTCACCTCGACCGCCGCCGCCTCGGCGTGCTTGAGCACGTTGGTCAGAGACTCCTGCGTCGTTCGGTACAGGGCGAGCTCCGCCTGTGCGCTGAGCGGACTGCGGCCTCCAGTCTGCTCGCCCTCACTGATCAGCCGGTCGTCCACTGACAGGGTGACCGGCAGCCCGGTAGCACGGACGTCGTCGATGATCCTGGGCAGATCGGCGATCCTCGGGACCGGACGCAACGGCGTCTCGGCGACGGGGGAGGCGGGCCGGGCATCGTTGGGCTCAGCGGCGCTCCGGTGCTCTTGCGATTGCGGGGAAGAGGCCAGAGTGCGGGTCAGACTGCGGGTATCGGCCAGGGCCGAGTGCGCGGTCGCCCGGATCTGCCCGAGCGCCTGAGCCGCCTGCTCCAGTCGCTCGTCGGCGGGGAGGTCGATGTCCTCGGAACCGGCCGCCAGGTAGTGGCCCGCCTCGGCCTGCACGGCGATCAGCGCCAGGGCGTGTCCGACGACGTCGTGAACCTCCCTGGCGATCTCGTTGCGCAGCGCTGCGTCGTGCGCAGCCCGGCGCTGCTCCTCCGCCGTCAGGCGGCTGGCCCGAAGCTGGCGGCGCTGCGTCACGAATCTTCCCAGGCCCCAGGCGATGGCGGCGCTGCACAACTGTGCGAAGGCGGCCTGCGCCATGTCCCGGGCCCAGAGGGAGAGCGGGACGACTCCCAGCTCATCCCGATTCCAGTCCCATGCCCCCAGCGTCGAGCCGACGACAACGGCTATGGCCCACACCGGCGTGAGCCCCCGTTCGCCCCACCGGCCTGCCGCGTACAGGGACACGACGATCGTCAGATCCGCGGGCAGCGGAGCGTCGGTGACGCCGAGCTGGAGTGCGCACAGCACAAGATGGACGCCGAGGACGGCGTCGGGCTTCTCGCGGCGCCACCGCAGCACGATGACTGCCAGCGCGGCGCCAGCCGTGATGCCCCAGGAGCCGTCGGAGACCTGCCATGTGCCCACGATCGCGAAGAGCGTGAGAACGACGGCGCCCACGACTCGCAAGCAGCGGGTCACGATGCGTCTGTTCTGCTTGGGCATGCCCTCACTATGGCAGAGAGCTTCGGGCGGTAACAGCGTTTCGCCGCCGGAGTCAACCCGCAATATCGTCGCGTCATATGTGTCGTAGGGAAGGTGTAGAGATGTAGGTGTAGGTCAGACGGACCTACCTCAACGAGGAGTCCCTACATGTCAACGATTACCCTTCAGCACCTGCTTGATGCCTGCAGCCCGGGCGGAGCCAGCGTCCTGACCTCGATCACCTCTTTGCAGCCTGCGGCTGGCCCTCATGCCTCAGTCGCTCCGGCCAAGTTCGTCTCCGGCAGCAAGTCCGTGTTCGCCTATGAGCGGCGCTTCTGGAATGGGGAAGCCGTCACCGCCGTCCTCATCGACTCCAAGCAGTCCCAGAACAACAGATTAGAGGCAGTCGTGTCAGCTGCCATCGCGGATGGGGACCCCATACTGACCCGCACTCCACGCATTGAGCTCCGCTTCGAGAACGGCCAGGTCTACAGCGACCTCGACCTGCCGCACCGGGCCTTCGACGGGCAGATCCGAGCCGGCACCATCAACGGAGAACCGGTGACCTCCGTTCAGGAGTATCGAAAGCTCCGTGATGCCACGGTGAACCATGCGCGCCCGTTGTTGGAGCGCAGCCCGATGACACTTCTGCTCGGCGGCTGGGACGCCAGCCGCAAGACTCATCAAGGGCGTTACCGCAGCATCCTCGTCGGCGAGATCATCGGCATCCTCGCGGACCAGGAAGGGGGCCCGGAGGCCAACCAGTCCAAGCGCGGAGGAGCACGCATTGACCCCGTGGGGATGCGGATCGATCTGGGGGACAAGGAGCGCAAGGCGATTGCTGAGGCTCAGAAGCACGAGTTGTCTGCGAGCACACATAAGAGTGCTTCCGGTAAGAACGGGAAGGCATCGACCTTGGGACTTGGCGGTATTCCGCCGTCACTGGAGCAGCTCGGCGGTGTCACCTGTCAGGCGATCATTCGTTCCCATGTGCTCAGCTTTGCCGCGCTTCGTGCCCTGCGCTTCGACTCTCCGACGCCGGAAGGCGACGTCGCCTGTCGAGCGCTGCTGGCCGCACTGGCGCTCAACGGCTTGGCGCGTTCCGACGCCGAGCTCCTCCTACGGGCCAACTGCGACCTGGTGGAGACCGGCCCCGCGGTCGTCGCCCTGGACAAGCGCTACGGGCAGAAGGAGAGCTTCGAGCCACTGAGCATCGACCAGGCTCAGGAGTTGCTGAGCGCCGCCATCGACCATGCGATTCAGACGGCGAACCTGACTTGGGATGGTTCGGTCCTCGTCGTTGAGGGAAATCCGGCGATTCTGGCCGCTGCGGCTGACGACGCGCAGGATGACTGATGGCTCCTGCTAGTGTTACCGCGCACTTTCCGCTCGGTGTCTACCACGGGCATGCAGCAGACGGCAGCCCCGAGCCGTTCCCTTCGCCAGCTCGGTTGTTCTCTGCATTCGTGAGTGCCTCCCATACCGGGGTCACTGCGGGCACTGATGGCCAGGTGGCCCCTGATATCGATGAGGCGTTGACCTGGTTGGAGAAACACCCTCCTCACGGTCTGCATATCCCGAGCATGGCTCCAGTTCAGTCAGGCAATAGAGTCGCCTACCGGAAGACGGGCACGATCGAGAAGGATCAGCCTAAGACCGCTGCCAAAGCCATCTCCGACGGCTACGCGATCAATGGTGAGATCGGCTGGCTCTGGGATGACATGCCAGACGGTGTTCGTGACGCGCTCTCTCGGTTGTGCGAGGACGTGCCGTGTCTAGGGGAGATGGACAGTCCCGTGGTCATGAGCATCGAGACGGTGGAGGCGAACTGGCGACTTGACTCTGCCGCAACCGCCTTCACTCCTGGGGGGCTGCGCGTGCAGATTCCCGCACCGGGGCGAACCCGCGTGCTCCGCGAGCTGCATTCTCAGTCCCGGCCGCCTAAGGTCCCAACTGCATCCGCAGACAGGTTCCGTCCCTCGGGAGACTCCGTCAGGGCATTCCCCACCTCCGAGGAGTGCTTGCGAACCGCCAGGTATGCGGAGGTGGGACCGTTGAGACGTCCTGATGGCGATCATTCTCCTTGGAGTGATGTCCTGATCTTCTTGGCCGACGACGGTACTGGGCGGGAAATCACCCCGGAACGCAGGGTGAGCTGGTGCGTTGCCTTCCACCGGGCGCTTGTGGCCCGTATTGGTGATGGGGCACCTGCGCTCGTCACCGGGCGATACCACGAAGGGCTGACAAGGCCAGCCAATCGGCTGGCTATCCAGTACGTTCCCGCGTCTGTGCTCGCTCAGTCAGTGGTTGAGACGGAGATCGACGTTCCAGGCGCCTTCCTCGTCATGCTGCCCTCCGATGTCAGCGACGACGACGAGGGAGCCGTCCTCAAAGCCCTGGCGGGGATGACTCGGTTGAACTACCGCAGAGATGAGGCGCCGGCGAGATTGCGTCCGGTAGGGGAGGTCTTCGACGCGCAGGGCTTTTGGCGCCCACCTGCTCAGGGAACGCGGCGTCTGTGGTCCCCGACGCCGGTGGCTGTGCCGGAGGTGACTCGCCAGCGAGGGGACTGGACCTTCGAGGACGCGATCCTCCTGTCCCTCGGATTCGTCTGGCGCGATCGCTTCGATGCTGTTCCCAAAGGCACCCAGGGCTACCGCTCATTGGTGGCCCAGGTACGTGAACGTGGAGCAGGAGTGATGTGGCGCCACCGTGTCACGAGAAATCCGAGCTTATACGTCCACAAGATGCCGCAGGGCGTCACCGCTCAGCCCTACACGGCGCTCATCAGCGCTGGGGACCTCTTGGCGGATACGGGGTTGGCTGCCGTCGGGCAGAGCCGCCACCTGGGCGGGGGGCTGCTGGTACCGGCTGATCTGCCCACCGAACTGGCGCAGAACGTGTTGGGGAGGCGGCCGTGATAGCCATCGAGGACTTCGGAGACTTCTTCGAGGCGGTTCACGGAGTTGGGAAGCGGCCGTTCTCGTGGCAGGAGGATCTGCTGAGGCACCTGGTGAATACCGGGACCTGGCCGGAGCAGATCGTTGCGCCGACAGGCGCCGGCAAGTCATCGGTTGTGGAGATGCACGTCTTCGCAGTGGCTCTGTTCGCGGTTGGTGCCGCGGAGCGTGTCCCCAGAAGACTGGCCGTGGTGGTCAACCGCAGGGCGCTGACCGACTCTCATGCCGCGCGCGCGGCAAGGATACGGTGCCTCCTGGAGGAAGCACCCGCGGATGACTCGATCCTCAGTCGCGTACGTGACGCTCTGGTGGGGCTGCGTGTGTTTGAGGCCGAGGACCGCGCACCGCTGGTCACCGCCACCATGCGTGGCGCGGCGGTCACAGATCGGGCCTGGCTCAATGCCCCGGAGGCGTGCGCCGTGCTGTGCATGACCCCAGCGATGTGGGCCTCAAGCCTGCTGTTCCGCTCCTACGGAGCATCTCGGCTGGCGCGCCCCCGGCTGGCGGGGATGCTGGCCCTCGATACTGCGGTGGTGGTTGATGAGGCCCACCTGAGCCGCCAGATCCTTGTGACTGCGCGGAGGGTGGGGCAGTTGTGCGTTCCAAGTGCGCAGCGGCTCGGAATCCCGACGCTCCAGACTGTGGAGATGACGGCCACGCCCTCGGGTGACGCGACGGACATCATCGGCGTCACAACGGAGTCGTTGGCTCATGACGTCCGGTTGGCCGCTCGGGTACGGGCACCTAAGTCGCCTCGGTACGTGGAGACGACCGAATGGCCTATCAACGGGAAGATGACGAAGGCCTATCGCGATGAGTTTGTCTCTCGGGTGCTCGCCGCTGTTGAGGATGCGCGCGAGCTCCTCCCCGACGGCCCTCGGACGGTGGGGTGTGTCCTCAACCGAGTGGACAGCGCAGTTCAGGTGGCGAAGGCCCTCGACGAGCAGGGGCTGAACTGCCGGCTGTGGGTGGGGCGCATGCGCCCCTGGGACCTGGAACGTATGAGGAGGGGGGAGCCTGGACTCTTCGATGTCTCAGGGGCACAGGGCGTGGACGTCCTCGTAGCAACCCAAACCATTGAGGTCGGGGTCGACCTGGACCTGACCCATATGGTGACTGAGCTCGCCTCCGCTAGTGCCCTGGCTCAACGCGCCGGCCGGGTCAACCGGCTGGGGCGGCGTGACCGCGCATGGTTCACCGTCATCGGCCCTCCGAGGGAAGCAGTGTTGAGCAAAGACGCACTGCCGTACCGGAAGGATGACCTGCTCGCCGCTCGCACCTGGATTCTGGACCGTGCCGATGACGGCGACCTGTCTCCTCTCGCGGTCAGCGAGAAGTTGAAAGCACCGCCTGCGGAGTCCTCGCGCCGCCTGCTGTACCAGAGGCCTGAGCCCTGGGATGCGGCCCTGTGGTCGAAGACGTCGATGAGGCTCGTCGTCGAACCGGAGCTCGATCTGTGGATCCGTGATGACCTCGACCCCGAGACCGGAACAGTGGGTCTTGTCCTGAGGGATCTGAAGGATCTGCCTGAGGTGACGGCGTGCGAGACCTTGGTGACTGAGGTGCCCCCGCAGGACCGCGAGGTCTACCCCATGACCATCGCCACCGCGCGGAAGGTGGTGCAGGGGCTGAGAGAGCATACGGACCATCCTTTGGGACGATCGGTGTTGTGGCGAGACGGGGCGGTCCTGCCCCAGTGGCAGGCGATGGTCCTCGAGGACGAGGGGGGAGACAAGATCGCGTCTCGTGCGCTTCGCCCCGGCGACCTCCTCATTCTGGATGCCTCGATACCGCTTCTGACCTCCGGAGTTGTCACAGACGCTGGTGAGGAACGGGGCGAGCCGGTTCCCCACGGGGAACTTGACGGTGTTGTCGACGTCGTGACCGCTTCCGATGAGTTGCGCCGGCTGGCGGAGCTGGAACCGGATGAGCTGAGTGACATGTTTCCGGGGGAGACAGTGGTGTGGTCTCCAGGTCGGGATGAGGTCGACGTACCGGCATGGATGGTGCGGCGCAGCAGCGTGACACCGGACGATGATTCCGACGACCGTTCCGCCTGGTCCGTGAGCCACCGGGTGCTCCTTGAGGACCACAACGCGGCGGTCGCCGCCCGTGCGGAGGCGCTGGCCGGCGGCATCGGTATTGAGTCGATGCCTGCGACGGCCTTGACTGAGGCCGGGGTCTGGCACGACGTCGGAAAGAACGATGCTCGTTTCCAGAGGCTCCTGTGGCGGAGTGATCCCGATGGCAGGGAGGTGCTTGCCAAGAGCGGGGGCCGCAGTACATCGCTGGCGGCCGTGCGCCGCGCATGGGCCGATGCTGGACTCCCCGCGGGATGGCGCCATGAGTTGGCCTCCGCGGCCGCCTACTGGGAGCAGACTGAGCCCAACGGCGTCGAGCGGGATCTCCGGGACCTGGTCACCAGGCTGGTGGGAACCAGTCATGGTCGTGGCAGGCCCCTGTTCGACCACGACCCGGCCACGGCCGGGCCCGACCACGTCGGTGCCTTGAAAGAACTGGTGGGTGAAGGCGAGTGGGAGTCCCTGATCGACCGCACCGACAGGCGGTGGGGTCATTGGGGGACCGCCTACCTCGAGGCACTGCTGCGTGCCGCCGACTGCACGATCTCCAGGGAAGGGAAGTGATGGGGATGATCCTTAGCGGAGAGGTCACCAGTGCGCTGACCACCTTCGCCGGGCTTGGACTGGCGCTCATCCTGGAAGGTGACGGAGCCGAGCGCGTCCGGCTCGGCTGGACTGACGCTGCTGAGCCTCAGATGGTTGTCACCGCCGACGGCTACGACGACGAGGCCATCGCGGTTGCTGTTCATGAGCACGCCACGGCACGCGCGGTTTCGGGAAGCTGGATTGACTGCAATCTTCAAGCCGCGCCTTGGAACGGAAATAGCGCCCTCTTCAGTCCGCGGGTGAAAGCGCCTCAGTCTCTACCACAGTGGCGGTCTCTGCAGACTGAGCGGTTGCAAAGGATCGATCACGAGGTGGAGGACAAGGAACAACTCAAACGTGACATTGATCTTGAACTGATAGGAGCGCTAGGGGAACCTGCCTACTGGCGTTTTGCCAACAACGGTCCTAGACCGGATGAGGGGGCAAACCGATGGGAGATGAAGACGCGTAACCGTGGTGAGGACTTCATTCGCAACCGACTGCGACAGCTAGCTCAGATTGTTGCCGATCGGGATGCTAGTGCCATTGCCTCTGGGCTCATTGGCCAGAGCGTCAAGGATGAAGCTTACAAAGGGAAGCGCTCGGACGAGTCCAGGACTGCGACTGGGCTGACCTCGCCACGGTTTACCGACAGTGCGCTCGCCTGGTGTGCTCTGTGGGGGATCTCGTCGTTCCCTGTCATCCACCGACTCATGGGGGCCTCCGTCACCGCCGGGGCAGTGCCGATTGGCAAGTTCACCCCGATGCACCTGGTGCTCCCAGTACTCGTCGGGGCTCATACGCTGGGAAGGTGGCAGGCAGTGGTGGTCTCAGAACAGGTCATTCAGGCTGCGACGAGCAGGGAATCGGCTGCTGCAGCGAGATCGGCATGCGCGTGGCTTGCAGCGCACGGTGCCCGAGCGACCTTGACGTTCCACGTCAACGTCAGTGATAACCCCAATGCTCCGGAGCGTTCGCTGGGTGCGGGGAGGCTGGAGGCGCTGAACTGAACAAGGAACCGGCCGTCCTTGAATCGGAGCGCCAGGGCGGCTGGCAGTCATGCATGGTGGGCGCCGGCACGGTTGCCTGTGTGGGCGCCCGCCAATGCGGTGAATTCTTTGCTGTTCCGACCTATGTCCTGAAGGTTCCTCAGGATGCGCCCAGGTGGTGGGGCTGACGTATCGCCACCGTTATATCTGTCAAAGGAGACAGATCATCGAGGGCGCAGATGATGGCCCACTGACCGTCGTGGAGTACAAGGCCACTCCCGTACGGCGTCGCCCCGAAGTCACCTACGCCAACCGGCTCCAGCTCGCGCTCCAGACTCTCTGTCTCAAGGAGATGGGACGAGAGGTCCAAGGGGCAGAGGTCTACTTCGCCGGGCATCGCCAGCGAGTGGAGGTCGCCCTGACCGATGCTGACTTCGCCCGGGCGGAGGAGGCGGTTGCACGTACGCGTCGTCTGATTGGGGCGCCACAGGCGCCTGAGCCGCCTGACGATGACAGTCGCTGCCAGTAGTGCTCCCACGTTTCGGTGTGCCTGCCTTCTGAACATCGATATGAGAACGCCCGACGGCGGGTTGTCGCCTCCGCCCCCGACGCCCAGATCCTCCACGCTGCCACCGCAGGATCGAGGGCGTCTCTCAACAGTGGACGAGTCGAGGTCGCTAAAGCCGGAGAGCGTCTTCTCAGCGTGCCGATTGAACGGGTACTCGGTCTGGTAGTCCATGGGAATGTCGACGTCTCGTCGGCTCTGCTGCGTGAGTTGTGCTGGCGCGACCGGTGTGTGGTGTGGTGCTCGTGGTCCGGCCGAGTGATCGGCTGGTCGCAGGGCGCGGACTCTCCCAATGGACTTCAGCGGGTGCGCCAGCATGTTGCCAGCGCCGAGGGGCGGCTGGACATCGCCCAGCAGATGGTCTCAGCAAAGATCGCGAACCAGGCGACGCTGCTCCGGCGCAACGGTGAGGCCGCTGATGCCGTGGAGCGGATGCGTCGCCTGCAACGTGACGCCGTCTGCGTGCGGTCGTTGGCGGACTTGCTCGGAGTTGAGGGTGAAGCTGCCGGGCTCTACTTCGATTCCTTCCCGACGATGCTCACTGGAAATACGGCGGCCTTTGCAGCCTCCCGGTGGAGGGGAAGACGACGCCGACCGGCTCCCGACCCCGCCAATGCCGCCCTGGATTACACCTACGCCCTGCTTCTAGGGGACTGTGTTCGCTCACTGGTGGCCTGTGGTCTGGACCCTCATGCCGGTTTCCTTCACTCCAGCTCCCGTAACAAGCCTGCCCTGGCGCTCGACCTCATGGAGGAGTTCAGGGCGCCGGTGGCCGATTCTGTTGTCGTGCGTGCCTTTCGCAACGGCGAGCTGACCGAGCAGGACTTTTCAGGAGAGATGGGAAGTTGCAGGATGACGGACCGCGGTCGCAAACAGCTGATTTCCGGGTTCGAGCGCCGCATCGAGACTTCCTTCCGACACCCGGTCTTTGGTTACGACGTCACCTGGCGGCGAGCCATTGAGGTCCAGGCGCGACTCGTGCTCGGGACCATCGATGGGACTCAAGCGGCCTACAAGGGAGTGACGGTGCGCTGATGCGTGATGATGTCAGACGTGTTCTCGTGGCCTACGACGTCCCGTCCGACCGGCGCCGAACGCGGGTGGCGAAGACTCTGTTGAAGTACGGGGACCGCATCCAGTACTCCGTGTTCGTCGTGGATGCGGCGCCGGCCAAGCTCCTGCGGATGCGGGGCGAGCTGGAAGGAGTCATCAAGACGGATGAGGACTCCGTGCTCCTGTGCGACGTCGGCCTGCTGTCCTCAGTCGATGAACAACGATTCTCCTATGTCGGCCTGACCAGGACGATCACGCCAGAGGGGCCGCTTATCGCCTGATGCGAGCGCTCCGGTGCTCGAGGTTCCCCGGGCAGTGCTCGCAGCGGTAGAACGTTGAAATGGCGCGGAATCTGTGAGGTGGGGTGGCTGAGTGGGAGTCCGAGCGTGGAGCGCTCGCGAAGTCTCCTCAGATGTGCGTGGTGGCGGGCTATACTGAGCGGGCCGTCGCAGTTCCTTCGGGAACTGCACTTCATTGAGGCAGCTCATATGCCTTCAGGTCACCGACGAGGGCCGGTCGCAGTTCCTTCGGGAACTGCACTTCATTGAGGCTCGACGAAGGCCGAGGAGACCGAGGAGGGGCTGCTGTCGCAGTTCCTTCGGGAACTGAACTTCATTGAGGCGCGGGGATTGAAGGCACCAGTTCTGCTTTCAACCCCCGTGTCGCAGTTCCTTCGGGAACTGAACTTCATTGAGGCCAGGCGTTCTCCGGGCCGATCTTCAACGCTGCCAAGTCGCAGTTCCTTCGGGAACTGTACTTCATTGAGGCGTGGCCGTCGCGCGGGCGGCCGTGATAGTCGGGTCGTCGCAGTTCCTTCGGGAACTGCACTTCATTGAGGCGACTGCTCCGGATTGACCAAGGAGTTTGCGTCCCGGTCGCAGTTCCTTCGGGAACTGCACTTCATTGAGGCGGTTTGCATGACACTTACGGCGTCCCGTGGGGGCAGTCGCGGTTCCTTCGGGAACTGCACTTCATTGAGGTGGGTTCGCGACCGTGGAGATCGCTCAGGTCCTGGTCTTGCAGTTTCTTTGGGAACTGCACTTCACTGAGGCAGGTGGGGATCGATATGCCTATCGCGGCTATTGATCCCCACCTACTGCTCTTTGTGTGTCACCTTCCAGGATCGCCTGGCCCCTTCCAGGGCGGCGGGCAGGGCGGCGAGCAGGCGCTCGACGTCGTCGGGGATCGTCTCCCGGCCCAGGGAGCAGCGCAGCGTGGAGCGGGCTGGCCCCTCCTCAAAGCCCATCGCCAGGAGCACGTGACTGGGCTGGGTGACCCCGGCGTGGCAGGCCGACCCCGCCGACGCATCGATCCCCGCCAGGTCCAGGGCCATGAGCAGCGCCTCGGCGTCGGCCTCCTCGAACCACAAGTGCGCCGTCGAGGCCACATGATCGGCACCCTCCGGCAACGTGGCGTGAACGCCCGCAAGCGCCCCGGCACCCTCCAGGATCCGACGCCGCAGCGCCGCCAGCCGGGCCTCCTGCTCCTCCCGCTCGGCGATCGCCAGCTCCACCGCCAGGGCCAGCGCCCGGGCCGCCACCACGTCCTGAGTACCCGAGCGGAGCCCCCGCTCCTGACGGCCCCCGCCCGTGGCCGGCGTCAACGCCAGGTCGCGGCGAACCACCAGGGCCCCCACGCCCACCGGTGCCCCCAGCTTGTGGCCGCTCAGACTCATCGCATCCAGGCCCCAGCCATGGAAGTCCACCGGAACCTTCCCCAGCGCCGCAACCGCGTCGGAGTGGACGGGCACGTACCCGGCCTCGCCGGGACGCCCGCTGCCACTGGCCTCCCGCACGCGCTCCACCAGCGCCGCCATGTCCTGCACCACGCCGGTCTCATTGTTCGCCGTCATCACCGACACCAAGGACGCGGGGGAATGGCCGGTACTGCCCGCCGGCGCCACCGCCCGATCCACCGAGTCGAGCTCGACCCGCCCCGCATCGTCAACCTCCAGCAGGCTCAGCCCCGCCCCCAGCTGGTCCACAGCGGTGCGCGCCGAGTCCAGAACCGCCGGGTGCTCAATCGGAGAGACCACCAGCCTCCCGCCCGGAACCGCTCGCGCCCGCCCCGAGACCACGAGGGCGTCGGCCTCAGTCCCACCGGAGGTCAGCAGCACCTCATACGCATCCACCCCCAGGGCACTCGCCAGGCGCGCACGCGCCTGCGCCAGCAGCGCCCCCACCCGCCGGCCCGCAGTGTGCTGCGCACTCGGATTCGCCCAGCCCCCGAGCCCACTGGCCAGGTCCTCGGCAACCTGCCGGGCGACCTCGGGACGGACCGGGGCCGAGGCGGCATGATCGAGATAGGTGCGCACGCCCCCAGCCTAGACGGCGGCTCAGAGGAGCCAGACTTTGTCCATATGGGACGGTTTTGAAGCCGTTTTTCGCATGCGGAGCCGACCCGTAACGCTCTGACCTGTACAGATGCTCATGACGCTCGACCGACTCGTCGCTAAAGCCGTCCCATATGGACACATTTCCGCCGGTCCCGCCTCGCACCCGCGCGAGTTTGGGCCACAGGATGCGTCGTGGACGTCGCCGAGGAAGTTCCCGAGTCCCATATTCATCTCCTATCGGTATGGGCGTGCCCATGTGCGCCTCGAAGCAGGGGGTGGGAGAGTGAACCCATGCGCACCAACCAGCTCGCCCTGTCCCGCTCCGCCACCGACCGCGACGCCGAGCGACGCAGCGAGCCCGGGCTGCTGGAGCGCCTCGCCGCCGACCCCGACACCCGCCTGCTACTCGTCGATGCCCGCGGCCGCGTCGCCCTGACCGGCCCCGCCATCCACCCCGACCTGCCCGACGACGGCCTCACCCCGCCCAGCCTCATCGGCAGCCCCGGCGCCACCGCCTGGGAGGGCCCCGGCACCCGCAGCGGCTGGGGCCTGCCCGACCTGCGCGTCGGCTACCTCGGAGCCTCCGCCCCCACTCGCTGCCCCGACCTGACCGTCCTCTACATGGGCCGCGAGTTCGCCGACGACGCAGCCTCGGGCCCCGCCTGGATCGCCGTCGTCGTGCCCCAGGCGCTCGAGGTCCCAGATGCCCCCGAGCCGCCCGCCACCGGCTCCGACGCCGAGGGCACCGCCGTCGACCACCCCGACCTGCGCCGGCTGCTGGAGCGCTACCCGCTCTCCGCCCTGAGAGCCATGGGCGCCCAGATGACGGCCCGCGACGCCGGCCTGGCCACCACGGCCACCGCCCTGGCCGCCTGGCACGCCCGCTCCGCCTACTGCCCGAGCTGTGGCGGACGCACCTCGATCATCGAGGCCGGCTGGGCCCGCCGCTGCTCCGACTGCGCCACCGTCCACTTCCCGCGCACCGACCCGGCCGTCATCATGGCGGTCACCGACACCTCCGACCGCCTCCTCCTCGTGCGCGGCGCCACCTGGGCTCCCGGGCGCTACTCGGTCGTGGCCGGCTTCGTCGAGGCCGGCGAGTCCGTGGAGGCGGCCGTGGCACGAGAGGTGTGGGAGGAGACCGGGCTGCGGGTGGCCGACGTCGAGTACCTCGCCTCCCAGCCCTGGCCCTTCCCACGCTCCCTCATGCTCGGCTGCCGCGCCCGCCTGGCCCCCGGCGAGGACCGGCCCCGCCCCGACGGCCAGGAGGTCGTCGAGGCCCGTCTCGTCTCCCGCGACGAGCTCACCGCGGCCGCCGACGAGGGCAGCATCCTCCTGCCCGGGCCCACCTCCATCGCTCGACTCCTCATCGAGGACTGGTACGGCGGCCCCATAGTCAGCTGACGCCACCCCGCCCGGGCCAAGGACCGTCGATTCCTGTCACCGCCGCATGGCAGGCTGGTCCCGATGAGCCCGACCACCCCCCACCCCGCCCCCCTCGACGCATCCAGGCTCCTGGAGGCCCTTGACCCCGACCAGCGCGAGGTCGCCGAGCACCTCGAAGGACCCCTGTGCGTCCTGGCCGGCGCGGGCACCGGCAAGACCCGGGCCATCACCTACCGCATCGCCCACGGCGTGGCCACCGGCGCCTACCAGGCCACCCAGGTCCTGGCCGTCACCTTCACCGCCCGCGCCGCCGGCGAGATGCGCTCGCGCCTGGCCGACCTCGGCGTCCCCGGCGTCCAGGCCCGCACCTTCCACGCCGCCGCCCTGCGCCAGCTCACCTACTTCTGGCCCACCGCCATCGGCGGACGCCGCCCCGACATCCAGGCCCACAAGGCGCCCCTGGTCGGCGCCGCCGCCCGCCGCCTGGGCCTGCCCACCGACCGGGCCACCGTGCGAGACCTGGCCGCCGAGGTCGAGTGGGCCAAGGTCACCATGACCCTGCCCGAGGACTACGCCCAGGCCGCCGTCGCCGCCGGCCGCACCGGCGTGGCCGGGCAGGAGGCGGCCACGGTCGCCCAGGTCCTGTCCCTCTACGAGGAGGCCAAGAGCGAGCGCGGTGTCATCGACTTCGAGGACGTGCTCCTGCTGACCATCGGGATCCTCCTGGACCGTGAGGACGTCGCCGCCCAGGTGCGCGGCCAGTACAAGCACTTCGTCGTCGACGAGTACCAGGACGTCTCCCCGCTCCAGCAGCGCCTGCTGGACCTGTGGCTGGGACGGCGCCGCCAGCTCTGCGTCGTCGGGGACGTCTCCCAGACCATCTACTCCTTCACCGGCGCCACGCCCGCCTTCCTCACCGGTTTCGCCACCCGTTACGAGGGCGCGCGCACCGTGCGCCTGAGCCGCGACTACCGCTCCACCCCGCAGGTCGTCTCCCTGGCCAACCGGGTCCTGTCGCGCTCGCGGCGTGGGGGCGGCGGCCTGCACCTGCCCGCAGGCGCCGTCGAGCTGGTCGCCCAGCGGCCCAGCGGCCCCGCCGTGCGCTTCAAGACCTACGACGACGACATCGCCGAGGCCGAGGGCGCCGTCGCCCAGGTGCGCCGCCTGCAGGCCGCCGGGGTCCCCCTGAGCGAGATCGCGATCCTGTACCGCACCAACTCCCAGTCCGAGGTCTTCGAGCAGGCCCTGGCGGGAGCCCAGATCGGATACCTCGTGCGCGGCGGCGAGCGCTTCTTCGAGCGTGAGGAGGTCAAGCGTGCCATGGCCGTCATCCTGGGGGCCGCCCGCACCGAGAAGGCCACTCTCACCGGCGACCTCGGCCAGGACGCGCGCACCGTCCTGTCCCGCGAGGGCTGGAGCGAGGAGCCGCCCGCCCCCCGCGGAGCCGTGCGCGAGCGCTGGGACGCCCTCAACGCCCTGGTGGCCCTGGCAGACGAGATGGCCCAGACCCGCGGCGCCGACCTCGACGCCTTCCACACCGAGCTGCGTGAGCGCGCCGACGCCCAGAACGCCCCCACCGTCGAGGGCGTCACCCTGTCCTCCCTGCACGCCGCCAAGGGTTTGGAGTGGGACGCCGTCATCCTCGCCGGCGTCTGCGAGGGCCTGCTGCCGATCTCCCTGGCCGAAGGGCAGGCCGCCATCGAGGAGGAGCGGCGCCTGCTCTACGTGGGCGTCACCCGCGCGCGCGAGCACCTCATCATCTCCTACGCCCGTGCCCGCAACGCCGGAGGGCGGGCCTCCCGCAAACCCTCCCGCTTCCTGGACGGCCTGTGGCCCACCGGCCACGGCAGCCGAGACGCCTCCCGGCACCAGGGCCGCCAAAGCGCCAAGGAACGCTCCCGACAGTCCGCCGCCGACTTCGAGGCCAACAACGACCCCCGCACCATCGCCCTGTTCGAGGAGCTGCGGGCCTGGCGCTCCCAGATCGCCAAGGAGCGGTCCAGACCCGCCTACACGGTCTTCGCCGACGCCACCCTGCGGGACATCGCCGTCGTCAAACCCACCAGCCTGCCCCAGCTCTCCCTCATCCGCGGCGTGGGTGCCACCAAGCTCCAGGACTACGGCGGGCCGGTCCTGGCCCTCCTGCGCGACTTCGAGGCCGGGGACTGAGCGGCCCGAGGTACTCCTGCCCGACGGCGCTCACAGCTGCGAGCACAGGCACTCGGGATGACGCTCCCAGGCCCTGTGGCGCCCCCGGGGCTCCTGGCCGGTGACCTCCACCGAGTGCGTGGACCACCACGCGGCCGAGCCTGCGCTCGCCTCCCCGCCCGGTTCAGCCTCGTCCCCGGTGCCGTCGGTCCCGGTCACCTGGGCCACCAGCGTGTCGATGACGGCCCGAGCCGTCGACGCCGCCGCCTCGTGCAGGACCAGGTGCTCGACCTCCGGCATGGGCAGGGTGCGCATCTGCGTGGCCAGCGCCGGCCAGCACGGGTCGGTGTCCCTCTCCCACAGGTCCAGGCAGGTCGAGCACGGGCCCTGAGCGTTGAGTACCGGGCCGATGCGCACCCCCGCCTCGCCGACGACGACCGGCAGGTGCACCACGTCCTCCTGAGCGAGCCGGCGCGCGAGCAGCGGCTCGACCACGTGCGCGTCCACCGTCACCATGACATCAGGACGGGTGCGCAACGGCGCCCGCGTCCTCAGGGCCGGGAAACGTGCCGACAGCAGCGGAGCCAGGCCCCCGTCCTGCGGGGAACGGGTGGACAGGATCGTGCCCACCCCAGCCTCCGCCAGCCACAGAGCCGCCTCCTGAGCCAGGGCGCTCACGCCGTGAACAGCCAGGACGGCCTGGGACAGGACCGCGCCACGGCCCTTCGCGTCAGCTCCGAGCCGGTCCCAGTACACGCCGTCGGCCCCGCCGAGCTCGCTGGTTGCCGAGGCCACCAGCACCCCCTGACGCTCCAGGTCCGCGACGATCTCACGCGCCCGCGCCACCGGCACCCGGCTGCGCCGGGCGGCCCGGTAGACACCCGTGCTCTCCAGGTTGCGCGCGAACTCATCGAGCAGGCGCTGCTCGGCCAGGCTCAGGTCACTGACAATGGTGCGCCGCCCAGGACTCGTCCCGATCTGGCTGACGCCCTGCTGGCGCCACAGGATGGCGCACCCACCACGTACACGCATCGTGCCTCCTCACAGTCCGCCCGGAACCCGAAAGGGTGCCGGGAGCTCGATGTCCTGGCGAGCGTGTCAGGACACGGTGCGACAGTGGCACGGGGCGTGTCCAAGCCACCAGAGGCAGTTGCCGGCCTGTGGATAACTATCCCCGGCCGAGCGCGGGTCAGCGGGGGTCACTTGGCCGAGCAGGTGGCCAGACCGGAGGTGTCGCCCGAGGCGATCGCCTCGGTGGCGGTGACGGCCTCGTGCAGCGTACCGACGGCGAAGACCTGCATGCCCTTGGGCTCATGGCCCTTGACCTCGTCACAGTTGCTCGCCGGGGCCAGGAAGTACGTGGAGCCCGCCTTGCGGGCACCAGCCATCTTCTGCTGGATGCCGCCGATGGGGCCGACCTGGCCGTTGATGTCGATCGTCCCGGTCCCGGAGATGTCCTTACCGCCGGTCAGCGCCCCCGGGGTGATCTCGTCAACGACCCCCAGTGCGAACATCATGCCGGCACTGGGCCCGCCGACGTCGGACAGGCCGAAAGTGGCGTCCACCTTGCTGTCCACCGAGATCTTCAGGCTCAGCCCCAGCAGGGAACCGGTCGTCCCCTCCTGCGGGGCGATCGTGGTGAGCGCGGCGGCCACCTGCTGATCGCCGCGGCGCACCCCGAGGGTCACCCGAGTGCCCTCGGCAATGGTGGTCATGAGCTCTTTCAGCTGGGAGAAGGAGGTGATGGTCGTGGCCTGGCCGCCCTCAGGAGTGATGGTCTCCAGGACGTCCCCGGCCTGGACCTCGGTCGAGGTCTGCTGCTCGGCCACCTCGGTGACGGTCAGGTGCATGGCTCCGGCCTTGCCGGTCTCCACGAGCGCGGCGATGACGGCGGAGTCCTGCGAGGCGGTCATCTGAGCCTTGCCGGTCTCCTCGACCTGCTCGGCGCTCTGATCCTGCGGGCACACCTCGTTACGGTCCACGATCCGCTTGTCCGCGGAGAACCAGGCGGCGATGAGGTCCGCGGTGGTCACCGGGTAGCCGGGGCAGCCCGACACCGAGACCGTCGTCATCCGCAGGGCGCCCTGGGTCGGGTAGGTCTCGGTCCCCGAGACCTTCAGGACGTCCTGGCTCGACGACGAGCCGTTGTCCAGCACGTTCCAGGTCGGGCCGGGGGCCTCGATGACCACGTTGATCGGCACCGTGAAGACGGCGACGATGAGGGCCACCACCACCAGGACCGCCCCGACCGCCGCAGTGCGCCGCAGCCTGCGTCGGCGCCGGTCCTTCGGGGAGGGCTGCGCCTGCGGGGCCTCGGCGTGCTCGGCCTGGTCGAGCCGATCATCCTCGGGCTCCGGGGCCGGCCGGGTGTCGTCAGGGGCGAGCGAGCCCGCGGCGTCGACGGCGTCGTGCTGGTCTGGGTGCGTCACGCGCTCATCATGCGACATCTTCCTGAGGAAGACGCGCAGATACCGACACGAACCCGGCACGAACTCGACACACTGCCGGCACGGACAGGACGCGGGCCCGACCGGGACGGAGCGGGCACGCCGTCGGCGAACGGAACATAGCCCCGGCACAGGAATGGGTGCGACCATAGGGCCGTTAGCGACAGTGTCCGGTCGGCCCGGACGATGCCCAAGGACGACCCGGCGAGAGGAAACCCCGTGAGCGAGGACGCCTTCGACGAGCTCGAGAAGATGCTCGCATCACTGTTCGGTGAGCAGATGGCCTCCGACGCCGTCAGCGCCCTGCGCTCATCCGGGGTGGATCCCAGCTCCATCGCCCAGATGCCGGGGGTGGGGGACATCTCCCAGCTCAGTCCCGCCCAGCTGCTGGCGATGCGCGCCCAGTTCCAGCAGATGTTCTCCGCCTCCACCGCCGAGCCGGTCAACTGGCAGATGGGCCAGGAGCTGGCCCTCCAGCAGGCGCGTGGCGACGGCGACCCGACGGTGACCGCCGCGGTCGCCGAGTCCACGCGTCAGGCCCTTCAGGTGGCCGACCTGTGGCTGGATACGGCCACCGAGTTCATGCCGGCCCCCGGACAGCGGGAGGCCTGGAGCCGCAGCAGCTGGGTCGAGCGCACGCTGCCGGTGTGGAAGGACGTGTGCGCCCCGGTGGCCGAGGCTGTCACCACCGCCCTGGCCCGTACCCTGGAGAAGCAGATTCAGGAGATGCCGGCCGAGATGGGGCAGGCCGCCCAGCAGATGGGGGCGCTCGGATCCATCATGCGCACCATGGCCGGCACGGCCTTCGGTCTCCAGATCGGCCAGGCCATCGGTGAGCTCGCCAAGGAGGCGCTGGGGGCCACCGACACCGGCCTGCCCCTGACCCGTGAGCCCGGTACGGCACTGGTTCCCGCCAACGTGGCCGCCTTCGCCGAGGGGCTGGAGGTCGATGAGGACGAGGCCCGTATGTTCCTGGCCGTGCGGGAGGCCGCCACCGCCCGCCTCTACGCCCACGTGCCCTGGCTGCGCGGGCAGGTGCTCCAGGCAGTGGTCGCCTACGCCCGCGAGATCCGCATCGACACCGAGACCCTGGAGTCCGCCGTGGCCCAGGTCGACCCCAACGACCCCGACGCCCTGCGCGAGGCCCTTGAGAGCGGGCTGTTCGCGCCCCAGGAGACGGCGGCCCAGCGCGAGGCCCTTGAGGACCTGGAGACGCTCCTGGCACTCGTTGAGGGCTGGGTCGAGGTGGTCACCGCCCGCGCCGCCGCACCGCACCTGCCCCACCTCATGGCACTGGCCGAGATGATGCGCCGGCGCCGGGCCCAGGGCGGCGCCGCCGAGCAGGTCTTCGCCCGCCTCATCGGCCTGACCTTCCGTCCCCGCCGGGCCCGGGAGGCCGCCGAGCTGTGGGCCCACCTGGGCGCCCAGGCCGGTGACGCCGAGCGCGACGCCTTCTGGAACCACCCCGACGTCATGCCCACGGCCTCCGAGCTCGCCAACCCCAAGGACTTCCTCACCATGCGGCGCATGGCTCAGGACATCGACGCCGAGATCGACGCCGACCTGGCCTCCCTGCTGGACGGGACCCTCGGGTACGCCGAGGGCGCCAAGGAGGCCGACGAGAACAGCCCCGAGGGGCTCGGGGACCGGAGCCCTGCCTCCGCCGACGCCGCCTCCCAGGAGCCCGGCCAGTCAGCCGACCCCGCCTCGGCCGGCGCCGGGGGCGAGGACTCGCCCGGGGAGCCCGACGAGCAGGACCCGACCGGCACGGACAAGGACTGAGGCGCACGGGGCCACGCGGCGCTGGTGACCGGCGTCGAGTGCTCTCCCGACGGTGACCGGCTACAGGAAGGTCGCCTCCAGGGCCTCGATCAGGCCGGGGACCAGGCGCTCGCCCTGATAGAGCGAGGCGTCGTCGTCGTGACTGCGTGAGCGCAGCACGCACCAGGACTGCCCGCCGCGCAGGACCCCCACCACCATGCGGATGTCCTCGCGATCCGGGCGCTCCTGGAGGAAAGCCAGACGCTCGGCGGCATCGGTGATGGCCTCGGCCTCCTCCTGGGCCGCAGGCGGCAGGACCAGCCGCTCGACGCTGATGGCGGCGCCGTGGACGGAGTCGGGCCAGGCGAGCTGGGCCAGTAGGTGCTCCAGGTCCGCGGCGGGCGGCAGCCCCTCCTGCTCCACCACCATGAGCAGCTCGGGGTTCGAGCGGGCCTCCTCCACGGTGGCGGCGTCCAGGAGGTCGGCCACGTCCGGGTCGGCCTCAAGAGCCTCGGCGGTGCGCACCAGCGCGAAGACGCGCACCGGCTGGTCCCAGCCGTGGGCCGCCACGTGAGTCTCGGTCTCCGTCACCGCGCGGGCCAGGGCCCCTGCCGATAAGGCTGCGGCTCGACCCGCCCCCTCGGTGGTCGCCTCGTCATGCATTGTGTCAGTCACGCCGCCATCGTCTCACTGGTGGCGCCGCCTCCTCCAATGACGAGGCTTCATCAGTCAGGTGGCGCGCCCTGGCCACCCGAGGCGTTTTCTCATCCTGGAGAAGGTTATGGCCGTGTCAGAGGTGTGTGGGACGATGGACCGAGCGGCCCCTCCGGCCGATGACGCCATGTTTCACCGTGTGCGAGGCCGCGTCACCACGCACGTCAGACAGGGAGCAGGATCGTGAGCACCAGGCCCGATGACGAGTCCCCGGACTCAACCTCCGAGGAGTCCTCGAGCAAGTCCGCCGGCTCGTCCCGGCAGGGCAAGCCTGACAACTTAGCCGGACTGTTCGGCCTTGGACGCATGGGTGGGGGAGGGCCCCGTCCTCCCCGCGCTCCGCGCACCGGTAAAGGCGGCGGACGTCCCGGTCCGCTGGTCCTGACCATCTCGATCATCGCGGCCATCGCTGTGGTCATTGGCATCCTGTCGCAGGTGTGGACCGAGGTCCTCTGGTTCAGTCAGATCGGGTACGCCCGGGTGCTGTGGACGCAGTGGATTGCCCTCATCGTCCTGTTCCTGGTGGGATTCGGCATCATGTTCGGGGCCGTCTTCGTCTCGATGACCAGGGCCTACCGGGCCCGGGAGATCGGGATGCCCGACGACGAGGCCACGCGCAACCTCGAGGCCTACCGCTCCGTCATCGAGCCCGTGCGACGTCGGCTGACCTGGGCAGTGCCGGCGGTGCTGGCCCTGTTCGGCTCGGCCTGGGAGCTGGCCCCCAGCTGGCGGGAGATTCTGCTGGCCTTCAACTCCCAGTCCTTCGGAGTCAAGGACCCCCAGTTCGGGATCGATATCTCCTTCTACGTCTTCATCCTGCCCGCAGTGCTGACGCTCGTGTCCTTCCTGTCCGGCGTCGTCCTGTTCGCCGGGGTGGCCTCGATCGTCGTCCACTACCTGTACGGCGGTATCTCCGTGGTGCGTAAGCCTCACTTCACCAAGGCCGCCCGCATGCACCTGGCGATCTTCTTGGCGCTGTACGCCGTCATCCGGGCCGTGGGCTACTGGCTGGGTCGCTACAGCGCCCTGTACGCCTCCAACTCCAAGTTCGACGGCGCCAACTACACCGACGTCAACGCCGTCATCCCCGCCAACGCGATTCTCGCGGCGATCGGACTGGCCGTGGCCTTCCTCTTCGTCGCCTCGGTGCGATCCAGCTCCTGGCGCCTGCCGATCATCGGTGTGGTTGTCATGATCGTCTCCTCCCTGGTGGTGGGGACCGCCTACCCGCTGGTCATCCAGAAGTTCATCGTCGACCCCAACGCCCAGCGCCAGGAGGCCGAGTACATCCAGCGCAACATCAATGCCACCAAGGCCGCCTACGGCCTGGAGAACGTGGAGACCACCAACTACGACGCCACGACGAAGACGGCGGCCGGCCAGCTGGAGAAGGACGCCGAGTCCACCACCTCGATCCGGCTCCTGGACCCCGGGCTCATCTCCCCGACCTTCCAGCAGGTCCAGCAGAACAAGCAGTACTACTCCTTCGCGAACCGGCTCAACGTGGACCGCTACAAGGTGGACTCCACCAGTCGGGACACGGTGATCGCGGTGCGTGAGCTCAACCTGTCCGGCCTGGGCGAGCAGCAGCAGACCTGGGTCAACGAGCACACCGTCTACACCCACGGCTACGGCGTCGTGAACGCCTACGGCAACACGGTGGCCACCCGCGGCTACCCCTCCTTCTGGGAGGGGGGCATCCCCTCCCAGGGCGACCTGGGTAAGTACGAGCCCCGGATCTACTTCGGTCAGTCCTCGCCGTCCTACTCCATCGTGGGCGGCAAGGACAACGGCTCGCCGCGCGAGCTGGACTACCCCGACGACGAGTCCAAGACCGGTCAGGTCAACACCACCTTCGCCGGCAACGGCGGGCCGAGCGTGTCCAACCCGTTCAACCGCCTGCTCTACGCCGCCAAGTTCCGGGAGGCCAACATCCTCTTCTCCCAGGAGGTGCGCGAGGGATCCCAGATCCTCTACGACCGGGACCCGGCCAAGCGCGTCGCCAAGGTGGCCCCCTGGCTGACCCTGGACAACAGCCCCTATCCGGCCGTCGTCGATCACGACGACAACCCGGCCACCCCCAAGCGGGTGATGTGGATCGTCGACGGTTACACCACGACGAACAACTACCCCTACGCCCAGCACGAGTCCCTGGCCAAGGCGACGGCGACCGCCGACAACAAGGGCGGACTCCTGCGGGCGCCGGAGGAGTCCAACTACGTGCGCAACTCCGTCAAGGCCGTCGTGGACGCCTATGACGGGTCGGTCAAGCTCTACCAGTGGGATGACAAGGACCCGATCCTCAAGGCCTGGCAGAAGGTCTTCCCCGGGACAGTCACGCCCATGAGCCAGATGAGCGCCGACCTCATCGCCCACATGCGCTACCCCGAGGACCTGTTCAATGTCCAGCGCACCATGATGGCGACCTATCACGTCAACGACGCCGCGGAGTTCTACTCCGGTGGAGACTTCTGGAAGATCCCGGACGACCCGACCACACCCGGTCAGGACCAGCAGGCCCCCTACTACCTGACCCTCAAGATGCCCGGGCAGGACCAGGCGAGTTTCTCCCTGTCCAGCGCCTACATCATCGGCGGAAATACCAACCGCAACGTGCTCACCGGCTTCCTCGCCGTGGACTCCGAGACCTCTCCCGGGACCGGGAAGAAGGGGGAGCGTAGTCCGAGCTACGGCAAGCTGAGACTCCTGGAGCTTCCGCGTTCCTCGAACGTGGCCGGGCCGGGGCAGGTGCAGAACATCTTCGACTCCAACCCGGAGATCTCCAAGGAGCTCAACCTCCTGTCCCAGGAGGGCTCCCAGGTCATCAAGGGCAACCTGCTGACGCTGCCCGTGGGAGGCGGACTGCTCTACGTCCAGCCCGTCTACGTGCAGTCGTCGTCGGGAACTCAGTACCCGCTGCTGCGCAAGGTGCTGGTCTCCTTCGGGGACAACGTCGGATTCGCCGATACCCTCTCGGGGGCGCTCGACCAGGTCTTCGGCGGCAACTCCGGGGCGACCACGGGGCAGGAGGCCATCGACGGCGATGCCGCCGCGGCCAATGACACCAATGAGACGACCGACGGCAAGGACCCGACGGCGGATGGCGGGGCCAAGGCATCGGCGAGCCCGAGCGCCGCGCCCACGGCCTCAGCCAGTGCGTCCCCCTCGGCCTCGGCCAGCGCGTCCTCCAGTTCCTCCGCCACCCCGTCGGCCTCGGGAACCTCGGATCCGAAGGCGGAGCTCGATCAGGCGCTCTCCGACGCTCAGACCGCGATGACCGACGCGGACACAGCCAGGAGCAAGGGCGACTGGTCGGGATACGGCGATGCGCAGAAGCGCCTCAACGAAGCCGTCAAGCGGGCCGTTGAGGCCCAGAAGAAGCTGGGCTGAGCCCCCGGTCGGCCGCCACTGAGGGCGTGCCCTGCGACCCGCCTCACCGGGCGGTGAGCAAGGGCACGCCCTCGTCATTTGCCTCGAAGGTGGGACGCCCCCTAAGGTTGGTCTCACCGACGCGGGGTGGAGCAGTTCGGTAGCTCGCCGGGCTCATAACCCGGAGGTCGCAGGTTCGAATCCTGTCCCCGCTACCACTCCAGAGGAGCCCGGTCCTTCCCAGGACCGGGCTCCTCTGCTGTGTCTGAACGGAGATCGTCGGGTTGCCTGCGCGCCCGCGTGGGATCTGTGCGAAACTCAAGTATGGCAAAGAAGCACCCCACCATGGACCGTTCCCTGTACGAGGCAGAGCTGCTGAGGCTGCAGGCGGAGCTGGTCGAGATGCAGGAGTGGGTCAGGGCCACTGGAGCCCGTGTCGTCGTCATCTTCGAGGGCCGTGACGCGGCCGGCAAGGGTGGGGCGATCAAACGGATCACCGAGTACCTCAACCCGCGCATTGCGCGCGTGGTCGCGCTTCCCGTCCCCACTGAGCGTGAGCGCACCCAGTGGTACTTCCAGCGCTACATTGCGCACCTGCCCGCCGCCGGCGAGATCTGCCTGTTCGACCGCTCCTGGTACAACCGCGGCGGCGTCGAGCACGTCATGGGCTACTGCACCCCGGAGGAGCACCGGCGCTTCCTCCAGCAGTGCCCGGTCTTCGAGAGGATGCTCGTCGACGACGGCATCCTGCTGCGCAAGTACTGGTTCTCCGTTCCCCAGAAGGAGCAGTACAAGCGCTTCAAGTCGCGCATGACTGACCCCATGCGGCGCTGGAAGCTCTCGCCCACCGACCTGGAGGCTCTGCCCCGCTGGGAGGACTACTCGCGGGCCAAGGACGAGATGTTCGTCCACACGGACATCGACTCCGCCCGCTGGCACGTCGTGGAGTCGGCCGACAAGCGCAAGGCCCGCCTCAACATGATCCACCACCTGCTGGAGTCCATCCCCTACGAGCACGTGGAGCGTCCCAAGATGAAGTTCCCCAAGAAGCCCTCGTTCCCGTCGTCGGGCTACCGCCGCACGGACCGCTCCCTCCAGAGCGAGGTGCCCGACTACGCGGCCACTCTCAGTGAGTCCGACGCAACCGAGCGCTACGTGGACCTGGAGGACCAGGGGATCAGCTAGGGCCGGCGGCTCCTGCGCCCCAGCTCCTCGAAGACCTGCCCGACCGGCTCACGGATGATGAAGTCGGCGCGGGAGTCATACGGCGTGGGAGTCGCGTTCATGAGGACCAGGCGCTCACCGGCGTAGTAGTCGATGAGGCCCGCCGCCGGGTAGACGATCAGGCTCGTGCCGGCCACGATCAGCAGGTCCGCCTCCGAGATGGCCCGCACGGCCCCCTCCATGACGTCACTGTCCAGCATCTCGCCGTAGAACACGATGTCCGGGCGCAGCACCGAGGCGCACGCGGGGCAGCGGGGGACCTCGCCGGAGCGGGCGCCGTCGACGTCGTCCAGGGTGACGTGCTCGCCGCAGCCGGTGCAGGTCAGGCGCGACCAGTTGCCGTGCAGCTCGAGGACCCGCTCGGAGCCGGCCCGCTGGTGGAGGCCGTCAATGTTCTGCGTGACCACGGCCGACAGTTTCCCGGCCCGCTCGAGATCGGCCACGAACCTGTGCGCCGCGTTGGGGGCCACGCCCTCGCGGGCGTTCTCCTGGGCGAACCACTCCCAGTAGGCCTGTGGGTGCACGGTGAAGAAGTCGATGGACAGGACCTGCTCCAGGGGGATCTCCCGATCCTGGTGGTAGAAGCCCTTGGCGCCCCGGAAGTCGGGGATCCCCGACTCCGTGGAGACCCCGGCGCCGCCGAAGAAGACGATGCGGTTGGACTCTTCGATCCACTGGGCGAGCAGGCCCCTCTGGCTGTCCTGGCGATCCATGCACTCCACCCTAACGCCGGGGACCAATCCTGCACGCGCAGAGCCGGTCGCGGCGCCATACGAGACATATGCTCAGGACACAGGCAATAGTGGACAGCGTCCCGGTGACATAACGCTCGAACTCGCTGGTGGTGATGAAGAGGTTGAAGGCCGAGGCGATGATCAGCCACAGAGTTGAGGCATACACAACCCTTCGCGCGGTGCGATCACGCAGGGGCCGGCGTATCAGACCGCCGTACCTGAGGTACGCCAGGCCGCAGCTGAACCAGGCCAGAAAGAGTGCCAGGTTGACCGGCCTGAGTAGGACAGGGGAGATGGTATAGGCGCCGCCCAGGACGAACCGGCCCAAAGGAAGTCCCAGGGCCAGAAGTAGCTGCAGCACGCCATTGATGAAGAACAAGGCGGCACACATCACCGCGAGCACAGGTGACTTCATGAGAGCGACTGTATCGGCCTGCATGTTGGCAACGTGAAGAATCGAAGGACGAACAACTCTGCGCCGGGTTGGGCCTCAGTGGATCGGTCGGTAGCCGGTGCGATCGGCCTCGGTCACGTCCCGAATCACCCGCGCCGGGTTGCTCGCGGCGATGACACCAGGAGGGATGCTGCGGGTGACGACGCTGCCTCCTCCGACCACAGTGCTCGAGCCAATGGTCACACCAGGAAGGACCGTGACGTTGCCGCCGACCCAGACGTCGTCGCCGATCGTGATCGGACGCGCTCGGCAGGCTCCGTCAGGTTCATGCGTACCGATCCTCCTGCCTGCCGTTCCGGTTCATCGACTCTCAGCCTCCTCGCAGGACGCTGAGTGATAAGGCAAGGGCCCAGATCAGCAGCGGAACGGTGTGGAATGAGGTCCGCCAGACCTGGGCCCTGTGCGTGCTCGTCGTGGGGGAGAGGCTCAGATACCGAAGCCGACTCGGCGGGGCTCGGCTTCGCCGAGCTCGATGTACGCCAGGGAGCCGGCCGGCACGAAGACCTTGCGGCCCTTGTCGTCGCTGAGGATGACGGCCTTGGTCTCGGCGTCGGCCACGGCGGCCAGCACCTTCTCCTGAGAGTCGGAGGTCTCCAGGGAGAGCTCGCGGCTGGCGTGCTTGATTCCGATCGTGACCTGCATGGGGCTCCTTCGCATCGTCTGTGTGCCGTATTGAGCGGCACAGCGCCCATCGGGGAGAGGGCGTGAACCTGGCTCGATCCTAGGGGGCTGCGGCCGTGCCGGTCCTTCGCGCGCCCCAGGAGCCGCGCCGTTTCGCGCCACGCGGAACATGCGCCGCCGGCGCTTCCGGGTGGAGGGCTCGTGACCGATGACGATCCGTTAACGGTGCACGATCCTGTCGGTGGCCCGTGGTGAGATGGTCCCATGTCCCAGGACCCCGTCCGTCTCCTCCCGCCCGCCGAGGCGGCCGAGCTGCCCGCCGCCGACGCTGATGGGCAGCGGGTCCTGGACCGCGTGGCTGAGGGCTCCAACGTCGTCGTCCTGGGGGCTCCTGGGACCGGTAAGACCTCTCTGGCCCTGAGGCTGCTGGCCGAGGCCGTCGCTGGCGGCCGCGACGCCGTCCTGCTGGCACCCACCCGGGCGCGGGCCGACTGGCTGCGCGGCCGGGCCGCCCACCTGCTGCGTGAGGGCCATGGCGACGGCGTCGTCCGAGTGCGTACCCCCGCAGCCCTCGCCCTGACGATCCTGACCACCTCCTTGACCATGCGGCCCGCCCCGCTGCCGCCCCCGGTGCTTCTGGCCGGTGCGGAGGAGGACTCCGCCCTGGCCTCCATGGTCAGCACCGTCACCTGGCCAGGGCTCCCCGCCGAGGCCACCGGGTCTCGGGCGTTCCGCTCCGAGCTGCGCAACCTCCTGGCCCGCGCCGGAGAGCTCGGCATCAGCGCCGACGACCTGGCCGACCTGGCACGCCGGCTCAACGTCCCCATCTGGGGGCCCGCGTCCCAGCTCCTGCGCACCTGGGACGCTCAGGGGCGGGCCAGCGCCGAGCGCAGGGCCCAGACCCGCAAGATGGACACGGCTCGCCTCCAGGACCGAGCCGTGGAGGCCCTGAGCTCCTGGGGCTCCGACGCCGTCACCGTTCGCCGCCCCGTCCCGGACCTCGTCCTCGTGGACGACTACCAGGACTGCACGGCAGCCACCGCCAGGCTCCTGACGGCCCTGGCCACCCCGGACCCCGACGGGCACCGGGCGCAGATCGTGGTGCTGGGCGACCCCGACGTCGCGGTGGAGACCTTCCGTGGCGGCACCCCCAGCCTGCTCGTCGCCGCCGAGGACCGTTCGGGGCTCGCAGCCACCCGTCTGCGCCTGACCACCTGCTACCGAGGCAACCCGGCCATCGCGGCGGTGGTGGCCGACCAGAGCGCCCGGGTCCCGGTGACCGGCACGACGGCCCACCGGCAGACGACCCTGGCGCCCCAGTCCTCAGTACGGTCCTCGGCAGGGCCTTCCTCCGGGGCGAGCGACGCTGAGCGCCCGCAGGCGGCGGCCGGCGTCGAGGTCATCCTGGCCTCCTCCGCCTGGCAGGAACACGCCCACGTCGCCCGGACGCTCAGGCTCGAGCACGTCCACCACGGCACCGCCTGGTCACAGATGGCGGTCATCGTTCGCAGCGCCGCCGACGCCGAGACCCTCGCCAGGGACCTGCGCAGACGAGGCGTGCCCCTGGCCTCCCGCACGCCCGCGGTCCTGCTACGCGCAGAACCGGCTGCGGCCGCACTCCTGGACATCGTGCGCGCCGCCATCCGCGACCAGCTGGGCGGGCACGGTGAACCGCCCCAGCGTGAGGCCGCTATCAGTCTGCTCACCAGTCCTCTGGTGGGGCTGACCACCATGGACCTGCGTCGGCTGCGCCGCAGGCTGCGACAGGCCCAGCCGGCCGCAACCCCGCACTCCAGTGCGGCCGAGCCCAGTGAGCCCAGGACCACCGCACCCACAACCGGTCCCGCCCCCGTTCCCGCTGTAGGGACCGGGCCCCGAACCGGCGGCGACGCCGCCCTCCTGGCCCTGCTGGCCGACCCTGAGCAGGCCTCCGACTTCGCCCGGTCCCTGGACGGGCAGCCGCTGAGCGCCCAGGCGGAGCGGCTCCTCACCGCAGCCAGGATCCTCGAGGCCCTGCGCTCCGCCATCGGGCAGACCCCGGCCGAGGCCCCGCGCGATGTCGAGGCCCTGCTGTGGGCCGCCTGGAACGCCTCCGAGCGGGCCGAGGCCTGGCGCGCCACCGCCCTGCCGCCCTCGGCGAGCTCGGTGCGATCGCTCCTGTCCGAGGCCGCCGAGCACGACCTCGACGTCGTCACCACCCTCTTCAAACGCGCCGAGGTCTGGGCCGAGCGCCACCCGGGCCAGGACGCCTCCAGCTTCCTGGCCGAGCTCGACGCCGAGGTCCTGCCCTCGGACTCCGTGGCCCCTCAGGGGCGGCGCCCGGAGGGCGTGGCCGTCATGACCCCGGCGGGTTGCGCGGGCCAGGAGTGGGAGCTTGTTGTGGTTGTCGGACTGGAGCGGGACCGCTGGCCGGACCTGCGCCTGAGGGACTCCCTGACCCGCACCGGCCTGCTCGTCGACGCCGTCACCGGCCGCCTGACCACAGACACCGCCGCACCGGGGGAGGGAAGCGGCGGCAGCGGCGCCGTGGCCGCCGCCCGGGCACAGGTGCGTGCCGACGAGCGCCGCATGCTCATCATGGCCCTGTCCCGCGCCTCCAGGCGCCTCCTGCTGACCGCCACCGCCGACACCGAGCACGCCCCCTCACCCTTCCTGACCGAGATCGCCCGCAGCGCCGGGATCGCCCTGACCGACGCCGACGGCGCCCCTCTCCTGACCCCCGACACCGGCGACCTCACCCTGCGCGGCCTGGTGGGGGAGCTGCGCCACGCCGCCATCTGCGGGAACCTCGAAACGGCCACCGACGCCGAGCGCCGCCGCGGCCGGGCCGCCGTCGACCTGTTGGCCGACCTCGCCCGCCAAGGCGTACCTGGCGCCGACCCCGCCACCTGGATCGGCGCGACCGGCCCCACCTCCACCGCCCCCCTCATCGCCGCCGGCGAGCGGATACGGGTCAGCCCCTCCGACGTGGAGGGCCTGGCCGCCTGCCCGCTGAAGTGGTTCCTGACCCGCAGCGGCGGATCGGCCCCCGCCAGCGACGCCCAGGCCCTGGGCAGCCTTGTCCACGCCGTCGCCGAACGGGCGGAGAAGGAGCACCTGCGCGGTCCGGCCCTGCGCGAGGCGTTCGAGGAGCGCCTGAGTGACCTCGGCTACCCCGCCACCTGGCAGGGAGGCCTGGCCGCAGATCGCGCCCGCGCCATGATCGAGCGCCTCGACGCCTACCTGGCTGACTGCGACGCCCTGGGCGTGCGCGCCGATGTCGAACAGCCCGTGCGCGCCGACGTTGACATCCCCCTGAGTGTCCTCAGCCCCACGGTCCGCCAGCGGGCCGGCCTGCGGATACCGACGAAAGGCGGCAACGCCGTCCCGATCACGATCTCCGGGCGCATCGACCGCCTCGAGCACCTCGGCAGCCTGTCGGGAGATGACCTGGAGGACTCCGCCGGCCCCGACCGGAACGGCACCGTGCGCGTCATCGACCTCAAGACCGGGCAGCGGGTCCCCAAGGACGTCCAGCGTCACCCCCAGCTGGCCACCTACCGGCTGGCCCTGAGCTCGCAGGGCCTCGACGTCGTTGGCGGAGCCCTCGTGCTCCTGGGCAAGGAGCCCTCCAAACGCTCCGGGGACGGATACGTCCTGGCTCCGCCGGGTGCCGCACTCGACCCCAGCCCCGCAGCCTTGGAACCAGAGCAGGAGCCTGACGAGGAAGTGAACAGTGCTGCCGACAGCAGCGAGGAGTACTGGGCCGAGGACCTCGTGGCCGCCGCGGCCGTGGACGGAGTGGGCCCGCAGATCGAGGCCCGCACCGGCGAGCACTGCCGTACCTGCCAGGTCAAGGACTCCTGCCCCGTGCAGGTCGAGGGAAGGAGAGTCGTCTCATGACCCCCACCGGCCCACACCGGCTCACCCCCCAGGCCCTGGCGGAGGCGCTCGGCATCCACACCCCCACCCAGGAGCAGGCGCGCGTCATCGCCCACCGGCTGAGCCCCCTGCTGGTGGTCGCCGGAGCCGGCTCGGGCAAGACCGCCACCATGGCCCAGCGAGTCGTCTATCTGGTCGCCACCGGGCAGGTCCGCCCCGACCAGATCCTCGGACTGACCTTCACCCGCAAGGCCACCGCCGAGCTCGACCAGCGCGTCGCCTCCCGCCTGGCCGGCCTCAGTGCGGCCGGCCTGCTCCCGGTCGCCGCACCGGAGCACGACAGCGGAGCGGAGGGCACCTCTGACGCCACCGACTTTGGCGAGCCGATGATCGCCACCTACAACTCCTTCGCCGGCGCCCTGGTGCGCGACCACGGACTGCGCATCGGCGTGGACCCCGACTCCACCCTCATCACCCAGGCCCGCTCCTGGCAGATCGTCACCTCCCTGCTCGAGGCTCGCACGCTCCCGCTGCCCAACGAGAGCCTCAGCCACAACGCGAGCGCCACCCTGGTCCTGGCCGACTCCCTGAGCCAGAACCTGCTGACCATCGAGGAGGCCGCCAAGGACCTGGCCGACCTGTCCGAGCAGTTCACCGCCCTGGCCGCCATCAAGGGCTGCAAGACCCTGGTCGGCAAGGCGCCCGCCGTCATGGCCGAGTGGGAGGCCCTGCTCGACGTCGTCGCCGAGCTGCATGCGCACAAGCGTCACCACGGCCTGCTCGACTTCGGTGACCAGATCGCCCTGGCCTGCGCCATCGCCGAGTCCGTCCCCGAGGCCGCCGGCCAGGTGCGGGCCCAGTACCCCGCGGTCCTGCTCGACGAGTTCCAGGACACCTCGGTGGCCCAGGTCCGGCTCCTGTCGGCCCTCTTTGCCGACTCCGGGGTGACCGCCGTCGGCGACCCCCACCAGGCCATCTACGGGTGGCGAGGAGCCAGCGCCGCAGCCTTGGACACCTTCCACCAGCGCTTCAACCCCACCGGCACCGCCCTCCTGGACTCCGGGACCTCACCGGTCGAGGCCACCCCCGTCCTGGAGCTGTCGACCTCCTGGCGCAACGACTCCACCATCCTGGAGGTCGCCAACGTCGTCTCCGCGCCTCTGCGCTCCGGCGTCGTCGAGGACGGGGACCCGGTGGGCGAGCACCTCACCGTCGCCCCCTTGCGGGCCCGCCCCGCGGCCTTCGGCCTGGAGCCCGGGGCGGCGTTCGGGGCCTTCCTCCAGGACCCAGCCGAGGAGGCCCGCACAGTCGTCGCCTTCCTCGCCGAGCGCTGGTCGCCCAGTGCCGAGATGGCCGTCCTGTGCCGCACCCGGGCGCAGATGGATCCCATTGCCGCCGAGCTGGAGGCCGCCGGCCTGCCCTACACGATCATTGGCCTGGGCGGGATGCTCTACGTCCCCGAGGTCGCCGACGTCCGCGCCCTGCTGACCGCGGCCTCGGACCCGGAGCGCGGGGACCGGGTGGTCAGGCTCCTGACTGGTTTCGGCATCGGTGCCCGCGACCTGCGGGCCCTGGCGTCGCTGGCCCGCGAGCTCACCCGCCCCGCGACCGAAAGCGGCAAGGAAGCACCAGGACCTCACGGCGACCATGCCGAGGCCGACTCCCCACTGCTCAGCGAGGCCCTGGACACCCTGCTGCGATGGCATGAGGACGGAGTGCAGGAAGAGCAGGAACAGTCCGCCGCGGCCCGGGACCTGACCGAGGCCGGGCGGGCCGTCGCGTTGCGCACCGCCCGGGCGATCCGACGCATCCGGGAGGCCGTCTCCCTGCCCCTGCCCGACCTCGTGGCCCTGGCCGAGCAGGTCCTCGACCTCGACATCGAGATCGCCGCCCGGGTCGGTCACCCGATGGGGCACCGTGCCCTCGACTCCTTCCACGAGACGGCCCGGGCCTTCGCCGCCGACACCGACGCCCCCACCCTCACCGGCTTCCTGGAATGGCTCGACGCCGCCGAGGAGCACGAGGACGCCATGAGCGCCCCCGAGGTCGAGCCCTCGCCCGGGGCGGTCCAGCTCCTCACCGTCCACGCCGCCAAGGGTCTGGAGTGGGACGTCGTCGCCGTCCCCGGCATGGACGAGCAGGTCTTCCCCTCCTACACCAGCGCCGTCAAGGACGACCTTCGTGTCGCGGAGACCGGCTGGATGGGCTCCACCTCCACCTTCCCCTTCCCGCTGCGTGCCGACGCCGGCGACCTGCCCCCCTTCACCGTGGGGGACCTCGACCCGGCTGTCACGGACAAGCCCCTCCTGACTGAGACGATGAGCGCCTACAAGGAGGCCCTCGGGCGCCAGAGCCTGCGCGAGGAGCGCCGCCTGGCCTACGTGGCCTTCACCCGGGCCCGCCACGAGCTCCTCCTGACCGGCTCTCACCTGTCCAAGACCGCCTCCAAGCCCCGCCGCCCCTCACGCTTCCTCACCGAGCTCCAGCGGCGCGACCTCCTGTCTCCCTACGCGGAGGGCTGGGTCGACTTCGATGAGTCCCGCCCCAACCCCCTGACCGCCCTGACCCAGGTGGGCACCTGGCCCCCCGACGCCGACGCAGCGGAGCCCCTGGACAGCCAGGCCCCGGAGCCTGGGGGAGAGGGGACAGCGGTCACGGACCGCGTCGCCGCTGTGCGCCGAGCCCGGTACGCGGCCGCCGCCCGGGTCACCGCCGCCATGGGCGGAACCAACACCATCCAGGAGGCGCCCGCTCAGGCCCAGCCCGATGACGAGACGGTGCGGCGGTGGCGACTCGAGGCGGGACTCCTCCTGGCCGAGCGCACCCGGGCCCTGTCCAGCGGACCCGCTGTCCGCCTGCCCGAGCACCTGGCCGCCACCCGCCTGGACGACCTGCGCGCCGACCGCCACCAGTTCGCACTCGACCTGCGTCGCCCGCTCCCACCCGAACCCCGCGCCGCCGGCCGGCTCGGAACCGTCTTCCACGACGCCGTCGCCCAGCGCCTGAGTGCTCGCGGCACCCTGTTCGGCCTGGGGCAGGCGGGCGTGCCCGACAGCCTCGGACCCCAGGACCGGGACCGCATTGAGCGCTGGCTGGGCACTGCCGAGAACCTGCCGCTCCTGGAGGACTACGTCCTGGCCGAGACCGAGACGGACCGGGAGATCACCATCGGCGCCACCACCCTGCGCTGCCGCATGGATGCCGTCTTCCGCCGCAAGGACGAGGCAGGGTGGCTCATCGTCGACTGGAAGACCGGGCGCCGACAGGTGCCCGTGGACCAGCTCAGCGTCTACGTCCATGCCTGGGCTGCCTCCCAGGGCGTGCCCACCGGGTCGGTACGGGCTGCCTACGTCTACGTCGACTACCCCGGAGGACGCGTCGATGAGCTCACCGCCGAGGGCCTGCTCAGCATCGAGCAGATCCAGGCGGCTCTGACAGTGGGGTAGGGGCCGCAGTGAGACAAGGGCCGCAGAGCAGCGCGCCCGTCAGATCTCCTCGTCGTCGACGCGCACCATCGCCACCGGATTGGTGATGGCGTCAGGCTCAGCCGGCTCGCGAACCCCGGGCACCGGAGCCAGCCGGGGCGTGGCCGGCTCCACCAGCGGGGCGTCACCCACCTGGGCGGCCAGATCCTCCAGCATCGCCACCGCGTCATTGATGACCGGCTTGTCCCCGGTCCTCACCCCGTGCAGCAGCCAACGCGCCAGGCTCAGCTCACTGACCAGCTCGGCGCGCTCACGCAGGTGGCGGTCAACGCCCTCGGATCTGGCGATGTCGTAGGCGTCCTCAATGGAGTCCAGGCAGTCCACCGGTGCTGAGGAGTACACCCAGGCCAGGTCCTCGGCCGGGTCTCCCACATGCGCCTGGGACCAGCCCCGCACGGCCACCACCGTGCCGCCGGCCACCAGCACGTTCTCCTCGGCGAGGTCCCCGTGAACCACGGTGGGGCGGAAGCGCCACAGGGCGGTGTCCTCCAGGGCCTGCTCCCAGCGCCCCAGCAGCGCCGGTGGAGTCCTGCCCGTCGCGGCGGTGTCGTCCAGCAGGCTCAGCCAGCGCCGACGCACCTCCTCGGCGTCGTAGACCGGCATACCGGCCTCGGAGATCACCGTCATGGACAGCTCATGGATCTCACCGAGCGCCTTGCCCAGGCCCGCCGACATCCCCGGTCCCGGCCGGAGCGTCTCCACCGGGATCGGCTTGCCCTCCACATGGGAGCGGACCTGAATGTGCGCGTCCTTCTGACGCAGGGAGCCGGCGACGCGAGGAACGTCGAAGGAGAGCCGTCCGTCGTCGACGACCCGGCCGATGCGGCGCAGCACCTCGGCCTCAGCCTCCAAGGAAGCGCCCACGGCATCGGTGCGGGCCTCATGGACCTCCCAGTGGCGGCCCTGGGTGTCGATGACGCCGATGATGTGCCGCTCCGGGGTCTCGGACTGCGGCAGCGCCAGCCGAGTCGGGTTGAGGCCGGCGACGGCGACGCTCGCCATCGCCGCCAGGGAGAGCGCGGTGTGGTGAGGGCGAGGAGTCTCGGCGGGCTGGGCCTGGGGTGCCGGCGTGCTGCTGAGGGGCGGCTCGGCCGAGGCACCCGGCAGCGGGGCCACGACCACGGGCGCCCGATAGTCCTCGTCGTGCTCGTCGGCTCGCTGATCGGAGGGCTCAGCCTGCTGCTGGTGGTTGTCCTCATCGCCGGCTTGAGCCTCAGCGCGCTCGACGTCGGAGGTCACCTCATCGGCGAGGCTGTCGGCGCCGCCGTCGACATCAGTGGTGCCGGGGGCGTCCGGGGACTGCGGAGGCTGTGACATGGTCCAACCGTAGGCGACAGGTCCTATGTCTCGCAGGACAGCCGCGCCCGTCCGCTGGCGGCAAACGTCCAGGGACGTGGGCAACGGCTTGAGGAATGTGCCAGAAGATCGATGTTATCCACAGGTTATGTCGAGGTAGTGGCCATGTCGTGATCAGGTGCCCTAGAGTTTATCCGTGACAATGGTCACCGACCGGCTGGTGTGTCACGGCTCAGTGCAGAGCCCCGGGTCGGTCCTCACATCATCCTCACTCCTCCCCTCATACGACTCCCACGCTGAGAGGCATCATGGACGCTGCCGATCTTCTCCTGACCGAGGTTCGCGAGCTGGTGCGCGCTCGCGGCATCGACCCGCTCAAGGACGCCTCCGACCTCGACCAGCTCGTCACCCAGGCCGAGGAGGACTACCTGCGCCGCTCCGACGCCGGACTCGTCCCTCCGCTCATCGACCCCAAGGGGGCGCGAACCCACGTACTCGACTCCATGGCGGGGCTGGGCCCGCTCCAGGGCTACCTCGATGACGAGTCCATTGAGGAGATCTGGGTCAACGCCCCCGGCCGAGTCTTCGTCGCCCGTTCCGGGCGCCCCGAGCTGACCACCACGATCCTGGAGAGCGAGGACCTCGCGGTCCTGGTCGAGCGGATGCTGCGGGCCTCCGGACGCCGCCTGGACCTGTCCAGCCCCTTCGTTGACGCCCAGCTCGCCGGGGGACAGCGGCTCCACGTCGTCATCCCGCCCATCACCTCCCAGCACTGGGCGGTCAACATCCGCAAGCACACCTCGCGTGCCTCCCGCACCGCCGACCTGGTGCGCATGGGCTCACTGACCAGCCGGGTCGCCGCCTTCCTGGACGCCTCCGTGCAGGCCGGCCTCAACATCCTGGTCTCGGGCGCCACCCAGGCCGGCAAGACCACCATGGTCAGGGCGCTGGCCGGAGCGATCCCGGGCGCGCAGCGGGTCATCTCCTGCGAGGAGGTCTTCGAGCTCGCCCTGCGCAACCGGGACTGCGTGGCCATGCAGACCCGGCCGCCCAACCTTGAGGGAGTCGGAGAGATCAGTCTGCGGCGTCTGGTCAAGGAGGCCCTGCGCATGCGCCCCGACCGCCTCCTCATCGGAGAGGTCCGCGAGGCCGAGGCCCTGGACCTCCTCATCGCCATGAACTCGGGTCTGCCGTCCATGTGCACCATCCACGCCAACTCCGCCAGGGAGGCCATCATCAAGATCTGTACGCTCCCGCTGCTGGCGGGGGAGAACGTCTCCAGCGACTTCGTGGTCCCCACCGTCGCCAGCGCCATCGACCTGGTCGTCCACCTCGACCTGGATCGCAGCGGGCGCCGTACGGTGCGCGAGGTCGCGGCCCTGTCCGGCCGGGTGGAGAACGGCATCATCGAGCTCTCCGACGTCTTCCACCGCGACTCCGCCGGCAACCTTGTCCGGGGCGCCGGAGCGCCCGACGCCGCCGAGCGATTCAATCGGGCCGGTCATGACCTCACCGCCCTGCTCGGCTCCCGCCCCGCAGGCCCCCAGGAGGCCTACTGATGGGCGCCTTCGCCGGGCTCCTGGGCGGGGTGGGGCTGCTCCTGATCTGGATGGCCTGCACCTCCGACCCGCCTCAGTGGCGCTCGAGGCGCTCCCGTCTCCTGGCCGACATCCTGGTCCAGGCCGGTGCTGGCCACACCAGTCCCGCGATGTTTGTCCTGGGGTCGATCGGGCTGGGGCTGCTGATCGGTCTGGTCTTCCTGGGAATGTCCCGGGCCTGGCCGGTGGCCGTGGCCTTCACCGCCATCTTCACGGCGATTCCTTTCCTTGTCATCTCCTCACGAGCGCGTAACCGCCGCACCCGGCTGCGCGAGGTGTGGCCCGAGGCCGTCGACACCCTCGTCTCCGGCGTCCGTGCGGGCATGAGCCTGCCGGAGGCGCTGACCAACCTCGGTGAGCGCGGCCCGGAGGCAGTCCGCCCCCAGTTCCGGGCCTTCGCCACCGACTACGCCGCCTCGGCCCGCTTCGACAGCTCCCTGGACCGTCTCAAGGCCCGCTTCGCTGACCCGGTCGCCGACCGGATCGTTGAGGCCCTGCGCCTGGCCCACGAGGTCGGCGGCACTGACCTGGGGACGCTGCTGCGCTCCCTGTCGCAGATGCTGCGTGAGGACATGCGCACCCGAGGCGAGCTCGAGGCTCGCCAGTCCTGGACCGTCAACGGCGCCAAGGTCGCGGTCGCCGCCCCGTGGCTGGTCCTGGCGCTGCTGTCCAGCCGGCCTCAGGCAGCAGCGGCCTATGCCACCGGTGCCGGAGCCGTCGTTCTCCTGATCGGAGCCGTTGTCTCGGTCATCGCCTACCGGCTCATGCTGCGCCTGGGGCGGCTGCCCGAGGAGGAGAGGACGCTGCGATGAACCCCATGAACGCGATGCTCGCCGGAGGACTCGCCGGGCTGCTGGGGGCCGTGGGCGTCCTGTGCGTCATCTCGGCCCTCCGCCGACGTCGCCCCACACTCATGGCCCGCCTGGAGCCCTACGTCCACCGCCGTCCCACGACCTCCGGCCTGCTGGCCGCTCCGGCAGGGCCGACCTCTGACGGGAGCACCGTCGTCGGCCTGCTCATGGCCTCCACCGCACGTGCTCTCAGTCTCGGCAGGCTGATGGACACCCTGGGCTCGTCGGCCGACTCGGTCCGGCGGCGCTTGACGCGATCAGGGTCGTCACTGGGGGTCGATCAGTTCCGCCTCCAGCAGGTCCTGTGGTCGACGACGGCGCTCCTGCTCGTCCTGACTGCAGGCGGCCTGGCGGCCCTGGCCCGCTCCGTCAACGTGTCCGCGCTCATCCTCCTGTGCCTCATGGGCACAGTGGCCGGGGCCGCTGCCCGCGACTGGTGGCTCAGCCGGGCCGTGGCGAAGCGGCTGTCACGGATCGAGGCGCAGCTGCCCGACGTCGTCGAGCTGCTGGCCCTGGCGGTGGGGGCCGGTCAGGGCCCGGTGCCGGCCATCGAGCGCATCGTCGCGCTGGGCCGGGGCGACCTCGTCGACGAGCTGAGCAGCACTCTGACCGACATCCGCTCCGGCACGGTCCTGTCCACCGCGTTGGACCGTATGGAGCGGCGAGTCGGTTCCGTCCACGTCACCCGCCTGTGCGAGGCGATCATCGTGGCCCTTGAGCGCGGTACACCACTGGCCGAGGTCCTGCGCTCCCAGGCCGCCGACGTGCGTGAGGCGGCGCGCCAGGACCTCATGGAGGAAGGCGGAAGACGGGAGATCGCCCAGATGGTCCCCGTGGTCTTCCTCGTCCTGCCCATCACCGTCGTCTTCGCCCTCTTCCCGGGACTGTTCGTCCTCAGGCTGGGGGTGTGAAGCGCCCTCACCTCCCTCCTGCACCTGCCGAGCCCAATCAGCGTTCGTCCTCTTGCCCAGAATCCTTACCGACAGCAAGGAGCAGTCATGAAGCGCCTCATCCCTCCCACATCCCACCGCCCTGACCCCGGTTCCCGGTCGTGGCCTGCCACCGGTGCGACCCGGATCGATCTGCGCGATGAACGCGGCGACGTCCCCGGCTGGGTCCTGGTGACCCTCATGACCGCGGGGCTCGTCGTGGCTCTGTGGACGGTGGCCGGCAGCACGCTGACCGAGGTCTTCCTCAACGCCATCGCGAAGGTGACCAGTGCGATCTGAACGAGTGCCCCTCCTCGGGGTGCTCCAACGGGCTGGTCGCGCCCTGCCCCGGCCGGCTCGCCCCTGCCCGCGCGAGCACAACGAGTCGGGCTCGGCCGTCGTCGACTTCGTCATGGTCGGTGCGCTTGTCATCGTCGTGTTCGTGGCGCTCCTCCAGGTGGCCCTGGGGGTCTACGCCCGGAACGTCCTCACCGACGCCGCGGGTGACGGTGCTCGTCGAGCCGCACTGGTCGGAGGCACGGAGGCCGAGGCGCGCCAGCGGGTACAGGTCCTCACCGACGCCGCCCTCAGACGTGGCTACGTGGACACCGTCACCGTCTCGCGGGTCCCCTCCGGCGACCTGAGGATCGTTGAGGTGACGGTGACAGCGCCCTTCCCGGTCCTGGGGCTGTTCGGCCCCGGTGGGACACTGCGGGTCACCGGGCACGCCATCGATGAGTCCTCCCTGATCCAGCAGAGGTGAGCTCGGGTGATAGCCATGGTCGGCTCCAGGCGACGCGGGAGCTGTGCCGCGCCGCGGTCGCCGAGGGCGGTGCCGGCCCCCGCCCTCATCGCCGGGAGGGCAGTCAGCAGGCTCCGAGAGGCACTCAGGGCAGGTCGCCGAACCGTCCGGCGGCTCATGAGCCAGGAGGAGGGCAATGCGATCGTCGAGTTCATCGGGTGGAGCGCCGTCCTGGTGGTGCCCGTGCTCTACCTGGTGGTGACGCTCGCCCAGCTCCAGGCCACAACCTTCGCCGTCGCCTCGGCGGCCGACGCCGCCAGCCGGGTGCTGGAGGTCGATGACTCGCCCTCCGCGATGGATGACGCGCAGTTGGCCATGCAGCTGTCCCTGTCCGATCAGGGCATCGACGCCGACCCGTCGGGCTCCCTGTCGGTCACCTGTGCTCACGGCTGCGCCCGGGGGCAGGTGGCGATGGTCGAAGTCTCAGTCGGTGTGGACCTGCCGGGCTTCGCCTCGCTGGGGATCGGTCGGGACGTCGTCGTCGTGGACACCGAGCGCTCCATCACCCTGCCGGGCAAGGAGGAGCCGTGAACCGGAACTCCGCTCCCAGAACCGCCCGACGGCGGACTCTCGCTCTGGTGCGTCGGCTGCACTGCGAGGAGGACGGGCAGACGCTTCTCCTGGGGGTCGGGCTCATCTGCGTCGTCCTTGCGCTGCTGTTCGTTGCGGCCTCGGCAACCGCCGTCTACCTCGACCTCAAGACCCTCACGTCACTGGCGGACTCGGCTGCTGCTGCGGGAGCAGACAGTATGGAGGCGCACCCCTACTACGGGGGCGGTGTCACGGATGACGCACCCGGGTCCCTCACCGACGCGGGGGTGGGGAGCAAGGCGGCCGAGGACCTGTCCGCCCAACCGGCAGCGGCCAGGCTGGAGGGGGTCACGATCGTCAGCGCCCGGGCCGCCGACAGCCGCACCGCCGAGGTGAGGCTGCAGGCCCGCTCCCGCCCGCCTTTTCTCCCGTGGGGGATCCTCCCGGCAGAGGGCTTCACCATCACCGCCACCGGCTCTGCCCGAATGACGACGACGCAGTGAGTCGGCGGACCCACTGCGTCGTAGCGGAGTAGCTGGTTGGGGACTGATGAGGGGGTGCCCCTATGTGGTGTGTCAAGCGGCGGTGGGTAGTTTCGTGGCTGGTTGTGGGTCGTAGAGGGTGTCGTTGCGGATCATGGCGTGCAGGGTCAGGATGCGGCAGTGGGCCAAGGTGAGGACGGCTTGGTTGTGGCGTTTACTTTGGTCGCGTTTGCGCTGGTAGTAGGCCCGGGAGGCTGGGGCGGAGCGCAGGGAGGCGAAGGCGGACAGGAACATGGCTCGCTTGAGTCTCTTGTTGCCGCCGTGGGAGACGTGCTCACCACGGATGGAAGAGCCTGATCTTCTGGTCTCCGGTGCCAGGCCGGCGTAGGAGGCCAGCTGTGCCCCGGTGACTGGAGGTTCTGCCCAGAGGGTCTCGGCCAGGAAGATGGCGGCGGTCCTGACACCGATCCCGGGCATGGAGGTCGGGACCTGGTAACGAGGAGGGTGGGCCTGCACCAGGGCGGCGACATCAGCCCACTGAGCGTGCAGAGCGATGAGCTGGCTCTCCAGGTGAGGAAGCACCACTGCGGCGGCGTCGGTGCCGGCGACCACCACGCTCTGGCGCTCCAGAGCCGAGACGATCTGGCCGGCCCAGGTGGCTTGCCGCTTGCACCCGGTGTGCACCGTCCACGGTCTTCCCATGGGCTGGACACTGACCGGTGCCAAGGCCGACGAGCGCCAGAATCTGCTCACTGTACTGGCCACCATGAACCAGCCCGCCCAGAGCGGTCGGGTGGTCATCGCCGACAACAACTACTTCGGCTCTGCCTTCGAGGCCGAGCTCGCCGGTAGAGGTATCACGCTGATCCGTCCCAGCTGCAAGGGCGAGCGCCCTCCCAGCGGCCAGCGGTTTCTGCCCCTGCGCCGCATCACCCCACGAATCTCGGCCCTGGCAGCCGCTATCTGGCACAACAGCCTCACCGGCGCGGCTGTCCTACGCTCCCTAACCCTCTACGACCACTAACCCCCTTGGACTTACCCATCTAGCGATAACCGTTGACACATCAACCGACAATGAGTGTCCAGTGTCAAAAACTAAAGTGATGTGCTACTATCTTTGTAAGTAGATGAAGGGAGTCAGAGGTGGCAATTGATGCGGGACGTGAGTGGGCGTTGCGGACGCTGGGAGCCGATGGGGTGCTGGTGCGGGATCAGATCCCAGCCATCATCCGCGACTGCCACGAGAAGATGGCGAACGCGCAGGCGGAAGCAGACATGAAGCATACTGGGGTGTACGGGCAGATTTGGCGCAAGTGCTTGGATGAGTTTGTGGCGGTGCTCGGGCGGCTTCCTTCGGCTGAAATCATCCTGCGGCGGGGCTACAAGTTGGTTTCGTTCAAAGGTGTGGTCCTCTTCCCGTGGCGCTTCGCTCGGGAGTCTTCTACTGACGTCGGATCGCGTCCTTTCGCGGTGTCGGACACGCGCATCTCCCTCTTCAGGCAGGAACGGGATTTCGCGCAGCAGCACCTCGACATCGAGTTCGAGCACCTGGAGCTAACTGAGGAGGAGCGAAAACTTCTCGACGCCGAAGCCAAGGCACTTGAGGAGACATTGACGTCTCACCGTGTGGTCGTCGTGCCCTACGCGAGCAACCCCTCTGCGCTTCACAGCATCGACTGGGGTGAGGCGACTCTGGAAGCCGATGGCTGTCTCGCCTTTGCCTCGATGGAGTCGTTGCTCGACGTTGGCTCGGGCTCGCTGGTGGATGTCGCGCCTGCGGAGGACGAGGGTTTCTCGGACGGCCCTATCCCGCGTCCGCAACTGGGGATGAAGAAGAGAGAGGCAGACGGAGGCGCTCATGGATGACTGGGGTGCCCTATTCTCCCTGGTCAAGCCCTCCGATCGCCCTGACCTCGGTACTGTTGCGGGCAGCTTCGATCCTGCGCGCCTGACGCAGGCGCGTTTGGCAGCCGGTCTGTCAAAAGCGAAACTCGCCAAACTCGTCGGGGTGACACCTGCAGCCATCGGTCAGTACGAGTCGCAGTCCTCTACGCCCCGACGTGACCTGCTGCCCTTGCTTGCGCGCGAACTGCATGTTCCTGTGGAGTACTTCGCGACCGGCCGACCGATTGGTCGATTGGATGGGTCGCAGGCGCACTTCCGGAGCCTACGTTCGACGTCTGCGCGGGATCGTGCGAAGGCAATCGCGTTTATCGAGCAGGTGTGGGAGTTGACGTTCGCCCTGGAGAAGAAGGTTCGCTTCCCAGAGGTCGATCTGCCACCGATCGACCGTGGGCACGCGGATCCGATTTCGGCTGCCCATGCACTTCGCGCGAGGTGGGGACTGGGCGTAAAGCCGGTGAAGCATCTGGTCGCTTTGGCAGAGTCGCACGGGATCGTCGTCAGTCTGCTCACATTGGCAAACGCGGATGTTGCTCGTGTTGGTGCATTCTCCACGTCGCACCTGGCAAGACCAGTCATCGTCATCACCCCGGAACGGGCGAAGTCTGTGTTTGTCTACCGGTTCACGGTCGCGCACGAGCTTGGGCACTTGTTGCTGCACGGAGAGGTGGCGCCGGGTGACAAGCAGCAGGAACGCGAAGCTGATAAGTTCGCGGCCGAGTTCCTTACGCCGCGATCCCAGATCGTGAACCTACTGCCACGCAGGGTGAACTTGTCAAGGCTGGACGAACTGTCGCGACACTGGGGTGTCTCGGTCGACTCGCTGCTGCTGCGGATGAAGGAGACTGGCACTGTCTCTGATGCGTCGGTCCGGCGCGGCTATCAGAAGTTGAACCAGTTGCGCAGTTCGGGGCTGGAAACACAGGAACCTGTGAATGCATATCCTGGAGAGATGCCCTCGTTGCTCGCGCAGGCAGCCGAACTCGCTGATCAAGCAGGCTACGGGCAGATCGACCTTGCACGGGAACTGAGATGGCATCCCGCGCGGTTGCGTGAGGTCCTCGGCGCGGAAGACCCCCGTCCAAGTCTACGACCCGTGAGCGACCCACCTCAGATATAGAGCTCTCATGCCATCGGGCGCGAGGACATGGATCGATTCAGGAACCGAAATACGTGCTTGGGTGACCGGGATGAATGGTCAGGCTTGAGACGAACACATCGACGATCGTGCACTGGCGGCGGTCATCAAGGCGTCGATGACCGAGGTGGCGTCTGGATGCTGCCAGAGGCGCCGAGTCTAAGATATCTGCAGAGATCGGTGTCCGCCTTCGCGATAATGGGTGTGGAGCGAAGTCTCTGGCGAAGGAACATCTCGTGCGTGTTCTTCCCGTACCGTACTGTTCGGTGGCCATAATCAACTCTGCCTATGCGGTTAGGAACATCGCGAGAAGCGTTTCGGGCATGCAAGCCGGACGGCGCTTTGATGTTGAGGGCTGCAGTCGTTCAAGTTGACTGAGGACTGCTTGATCGGTCCCGTGCATGTTGCTGGTGACGCGGTCACACGAGCCAAAATACGCTTGGCGCCGATAACGCGCTGTCCTTCGCTGGTGGCTCCACTCGCCAGTCGGTTGTTGCACATGCGACGGCGTAAGATCGCGTCAGGAAGTGTTGTGGATGAACGACTGACATAGCGTTGAGGTGAGAATGGGAAAGTGTGGATCTGCTAAAACCTATCAAGAGCAATAGACGTTTCCTGTCCCTCTTGATTAGGTTCGTCTTGAGAGTGAAGTCAACTGCTAGTTGTGATTTGAGGCAGCGTTTGTGTTTGTTTCTGGGGTGATGATCGGTCTATACCTCCAAGGACTTCGCCGCCGAATGTATGAGGCTCAGGGTTGCTGGGCCCATGGGAGCAGTCGGCTCCAGCGCGGCAGGCGTGCTGGCTGAGTCACTCAATGTCACGTTGAAACGTGAAATCCTCGTGGACGAGCGCTCTTGGTCTGATGAGCTGACCTGCCGGCGCCAGACCTTCAGGTGGTCGACCTGCGCACGGGTACCGTACGCCATCACTCCTACTGCGGCTACCTAGCCCCCAACCACCTACAAGAAACAGACCTCAACCACTACGCTGGCAACCGCCGCGTAAACCAACCCCCGCGTCCAACAACAAGGTACAAAGCCCTGACCTCATACACATCGACACGACTCATCGTCTCTGTCAACGCTCAGCCACCTTTATGCAGCGATCTTGCCGACCCCCTAGGCTTCGTTCCTGCCGTGCAAACGACGCTAGGGGGCGACTGTAGGCACGACGTCAAGAACGAGTGCCTCAATCTTCGGAAGGAGCGCCTTATGCTCGAGTTCCGCCCTAATGAGCTTGCGTGCCTCCTTGAATGTCTTTGTCTCGCTGACGTTGACCTTGCTTGCGGCGTCTTCTGCTTCAGCGACCGCCTCCGTAAGGGCGATGTGGGACTGGTTGCTGGCGTCGTATGGCTGAATCAATGCGCGGAACACGTTCTTGTCGACGTCTCTCGGGCCAAAAAGGCCTACCGCCATGAATGGCTTGACGCGCTCAAGCACGGCTGCGGAGTTGAGAATCCCGACGAGGTAACGCGATTCGTCGACAGTGTTCGTGGCCGCCCAGTACAGTTTGTGATCGATTATCGCATCAACATCATCAACTCGGGCCGCAGTAATGGTGTTACCGGCCTTGGTGTAGACTACGCGCTGACTCGCAGAAGGGAGCTGTGCGGAAAGCTGGTGAATATAGTCGATGCGATCGAGGAACGTTTCAGAAGCTTTCGCTGACTTGTTGGCGCTCCAAAAATTCTCCGCCGTACCCCACCAATTTGAGAGGCCTTCATGCTCAGCAATTTCGCTAGGTGAGAGAAGCTTCCCGGTCTTCGGCGATATCGGCAGCACTGCCTTCAACGGCTCTGCAGTCCGGAACGGAAGTATGGTCTCACCGAGATGAACTCGACGAATAAACGCCTTCTCGACTACCTCGGAAATCGGCGGCAGCGCCTTCCATGGCTGCTTATCCTGGTTCGTCTTCCGCGAAACGACTGGGACGCGCCCAGCGCCAGCTCCAAGCGGACTCGACTTTCCCTTCTCGACGAACGTAAGCATTCGTGGGGCGAGTACTGCTCCCTGACGAAACCTTTTCCGGTAGACAGAGAAGGTGACTGCTGCGTCTTTTTCTCTTGTGACCCCGACCGTGGTCACGTTCCTTGTAAGACGCGGAAGTATTTCGTCCCAGGTGACGTTGGATTTTATCCCTTTCGTCGACCAGGTCTCGACCTCTGTGGTCATCGCCTTGGACGTCGTACTGCGGTTGCCGATGATGACGGCTGCGTGATTGGGGAATCCGGTCGCCGCCTCCCGTAGGTCCCACGCGCGGTCGAACTGCACGCGCAGGTCGAGAGTTGTGCTCCCCCAGCGCCCCGACCGGAACTCGGCGTGAGGTTGGCGAGTAAGAACGCCGTGAGGAACAATCATCGCGAACCTGCCTCCCGCCCGAAGGTATAGCGCTGTGGTCCGTACAACGAACAACGGAGCGAGATCCCTGCCGGTCACGCCGGCTCTGCCGGTGATCAGGCCGTGAGCTTTGAGCATGGAGGTAAAGCGTTTCTGCATCGGGCCGGTCATCGCCCCATATCGGAGCCAGGGCGGATTGCCGACGAGGACATCCACCTTGTTGTCGTCCGCGGACAGCCATGTGGGACGAACGAGATTGCGGACGTAGTATCCCCAGATGCCGTCGCGCCCATCGGCGTGCAGTCTGCGCATGGTGTCGTAGGTATTCACGAGAACATCCATGTCGTGTTCGGGAATACCGAACTGGCGTAGCGTCGGCGAGATCACGGTTTTACTCTTCCGATTGCTTGTGTCGGACGCCTTGTCTGACATCGCGGTGACGAGTCGATCGAAGTTTGCTGCGTCATGTAGTACCGACTTCGGGAAGACGAGATTCTCATGGAAGAGCGCCGCACCAGCCCCCACAAGGTCCGCACCTGAGGTTGCGATGGTGAGCTGCTCTTCAGATGTGAAGATGTCCGCCTGCTGCTCCCACTGTAGGGAGTCACCGAGATATACAGGCACGGCTATGGGTCCGCGGTCGTCGGCCTTAAGCCGTTCCGCGCCGATAGCGAGCAGGTACGTGACGCGGGCGATAGTGACCGCTACTGGGTGGACGTCCATGCCAGTGACATGCGATGTTAGCCCGCTGATCGCATCACCGTTCGACATAGCGGCTCGGTCCGCGGCGGCAAGGTAGCGGCGAATGGCGTGGAACAGGAAGGTTCCCGAGCCGCACGCCACGTCCGCAACGCGTTGAGTCAGAGGCTCGTCCACGTTGGCGTCAACGATGGACTGAGCCAGCCAGTCGGGCGTGTAGTACTCGCCCAGTGCCTTCCGGTCGCGCGTGTCAATCACTGATTCGTAGAGGAGTTTCAACACGTCGTGCTCGACATGCTCCCAGTTGAACTGGGATATACGTCGGGCGACGTTCGCGATGAGCTCTTCGCCGCCGTCGACGTCAAGGGGCCAGTCGAAGAAGTCCGGTTGAACGACCCCGACGATCTGTGAGTTCGAGAACTCAGTGCCGAGACTGAGCTTTTTCGCGCCTATTCCGCCCGTTGCGCTCACGTCGAACCCGAGGGCGGCGTGAGCAATGATCTCTGCGGTGAGAACAAGCAGGGTATGGTTGATGAAGAGTGTTTCGTCGTCTTCAAACGCGGACCCAAAAGCAGTGCGAAGGAGCTTAGCCCATAGTTCGCGTTTGAGTGCGACCTCCGAATTATTGGCATTCGCTTGATAGAGGTCTCGGAATGCGGCGACATCGACGAGGTGGGCCGGTGAGCTGGCCCCGAGTCGGCGTACGATTTCGGCTGGGGTGGGCTTCACCTGTGTCTGTGTTGACAGGACAGCTTCAAGCCAGCGCACGAGAACATGCGTTTTCTTGCCAGTCATGTCCAGTTCGGCTACGAGTCGACGACCCTCGGCGCCGACATTGAACAGCAGCCACAGAACGCCGTCAGTCAGGACACCGGAATAGTGAGCGCCTGACTGCTCGGTTCGCGTCTTGATGTACCCCTCGAGTTGAGCTTCCCCATCAACTCGCACGGTCTGGTTGCGCAGGTCTTTCTTGACCTCGATGGCCAGTTGCCCAACTTCAACATCGATACGTCGGCGCGTACCATCCGCGGACGGGGATTCCATGCGCGCTTGTTGGTCGCCAATGTTCATCAGCTCCCCGACCACCAGTAGTGCATGAATGTCAGACTGGATGTCCGCTTCCGTGCGAGCTGGATCGCGCTTTACCAGCCGTGAGATCAGGGTATCGCGGGCAGAGAAAGAAGTCACGCGCTTACGTTACCAAAGCAGTGCGAGAAACCGTGGACCGTGAGTCTGTGGCCGCGAGTCGAAGCATCGTTCACTGGAACCCAGGGGGTCGGCAAAGTCTGTGGGTGATGAGGGCTGAGCTGGTTTGACGGGGGTGGTGTGTAGTCGAGACGGGGACGCGGGCCCCGTGGGGACGATGAGTGGTGTTTAGTCATCCCCTCGTCCTGGGAGCGCGTGCTGATGCCATCCTCCGCCATGACCGCCTTGTCGCGCCAGCCCCTGACCCAGGTTGTCAGGAACGTGACCGACCCCCGCGATTGGCGGGGTGTACGCCGTGACCTGCCCACGGTACTGTCCCTGTCCGTGGCGGGGGTTCTGGCCGGATGCCGGAGCCTGACGGCGATACGGGAGCACGCCACCGACCTGACCGCTGCCGATCTGGAGGCCCTGGGCCTACCGGAGGGGCAGGCTTTACCGTCGGAGTCAACGATCCGACGGGTCCTGCAGGACCTGGACCCCGCAGACCTCGATGCCCACCTGATTACCTGGTTCTACACGCTTACCGGCACCATCAACGGCCGCAGAGTGATCGCGGTGGACGGCAAGGCCATGCGTGCAGCGTGCAGGGGTGAGGATCCGGCGCCGCACCTCCTGGCCGCCTTGGGCCACGCCACGGGCGCCGTGCTGTCCCAGCAGCGGGTGGCAGGCAAGTCCAACGAGATCCCCGTACCCAGGGTCCTGCTTGAGCCCCTCGACCCAGGCGGGGTCGTGGTGACCGTCGGCGCGATGCACACTCAGGTGGACACCGTCCAGTGGATCCGCGTGTGTGGTGGCCACTACGTGCTGACGCCTCAGGACAACCAGAAGTTCCTTCGTCGTACCTTGAAGGCTCTGTCCTGGAAGGACGTCCCATCCATCTCCTCGGTCGAGTGTTCCCAAGGTCGGCGGGTGCGGCGCGCCGTCAAGGCCGTCGAGGCACCTAGGTGGGTGGACTTCCCGGGGCCTGCTCAGGTGGTCCAGGTCCGACGCTCCCGCACCGTCAAAGGCCGCGAGGCCTCGAGCAGGTCGGTGGAGGTGGTCTACCTGATGTGATCTCTGCCCATGACCGACGCCCAGCCCGAGGGTGTCGCAGCCTGGCTCCGCGGGCGCTGGGGGATAGAGAACCGTCTCCACTGGAGGTGGGACGTCGTCTTCGATGAGGACCGCAACCAGCCGCGCACCCGCAACGGCCTCGAGATCATGGCCGCTCTGCGTAACCTGGCCATCAGCCTGATTCGCCTCTTCCTCGGGCCCGGCGTCTCCATTGCCTCAACCGGCAGATCCCTGTCCAGACGCCCCACACGAGCCATCAGCCTACTGACCCACCAACCCCTACTAAAGCCGACTTTGCCGACCTCCTGCACTGGGACCCAGCTACAGACGTGCCGGTAGGTGGACTGGCAGGTGTTTTTCGGACATTGCTTGTTTTGTGTTTCAGCCTGCCTTCATTAAGTCCAGGAACTCGCGTTCGACCTCGTTTGGGGTGCGATACCCTAGGGCTGAGTGAAGGCGGACATGATTGTCTCTCAGCTCGATCCACGAGGCAATATCCTTGACGGCCTTGTTCTTCGTGGGGTACACTATTTGGTGGATCCTCTCATTCTTGAGCGTGGCGTTGAAGGATTGCGCCTAAGCGTTGTCCCAGCGCACCCCCGTGCGCCCCACCGATGGGCGAATCCCATGACCCTTGAGGTGATCCAGGAAACTCTGAGACATGTACTGATTACCTCGGTCTGAATGAAAGACTGTCACGCCCCTGCCAATCATCGGGCACCTGTGTACCACCATGTCAGTGGCCTGGCGCACCAGGGACGTGTGCATGTGGTCGGCCACCGCTTAACCCACGACCTTCTTGGTGCAGCAGTCCAGAGCGGTCGCAAGATAAACGAACCCAGCCCACGTCCTGACGTAGTAATGTCCTCGCGCCACTTACGTCCAGATTCGTTAGCGGTGAAGTCCCGACTGAGCAGGCCCGGCCGCTCATCCAGGTCCTGGGCCGGCACAGCGGTCCGGACCTCTTCGCCCGCGGTTGCGCGCCCTGCAGTCCCAGGTCGTTCACGATGGACCGAATCGTGGCCCCATCGGCCCGCACACCATGCCGCTCCAGGACCACCTGGGTTCGCCGGTACCCGTAGGTGCCGTCGGAGTCCTCAAAAATGTCCTTAACCATAGTGGTCGGCTTCTCCCTCCTGATAGCCGTCTGTGACTGGGGTCGGTCGCGCCAGGAGTGTGTTCTGATTTCGACACCCGGGACCGTCTGCACATCGAGGAGATGGGAGAGTGGCTTCTTCGCGATTGATGAGCTCGTAGCGTTCGGTCGTGGTCGTTCCTTGGCGAAGAAGGCGGCTGCTATTTTCAAGAACTCATTCTCCTGACGCAACTCACGGACCTCTGCTCTCAGTTTCGCTATCTCAGCCGACTCAGAGGCTTTCTTGCTATCCTGGTCAGTGGCGTGCTCTTGTCTGTACCTTGCGACCCAGTTACCTACCGTCTGGGAGGCAAGGTCATGCGAAGACGCGACCGAGGAGGTGGTGCGTTCCTTCTCGATGACTTCACGCACCACCTGCTCTTTGAGTTCCTCCGAGTATTTCGCTGTCGGCATGGTATCCATCCTATCGACTCAAGGGAAGAAAAACTCTTCCAGTCCGGGAAACACCATGCACCCCAAGGATGCTCTGGCCCTTGCCGTTGTCGCGTGGGGTGTAGGGGTGGATTGTCTGGTGGCGTGAGGCTAGGGAGACAATGGTTGTGGTGAAGGCACGGGCCCGGTAGCTCGCTCCGTTGTCGGTGATCACCCGCACGAGGCTGGTAGCTTCGTGGGCGGCGAGGAAGGCCCGGGCGCGGCAGAAGAAGCCGATCGTGGTCGAGGCTCTCTCGTCATCGAGGGCCTCGGTGTAGGCCAGGCGGTAATGAGCGACTCACTTGGACAGTGTGGCGAGGGTGAGGGCAGCCTCGGCTGCTAGGTGGGCGATAGGACGACTGGCCTGGACGCTAATCGCGAGCCGGTAGGGGGCTTGGGGCTTCAGTGGGGTGTTACGGCGGGTTGTGACGGCGGGGCTTTCTATGCAAAAAAGGATGATTCAGCACTACCGATCTTGACAGCTCAAGCCCCGCTACCCCTGCAACTACAACCTCATGGCCCACAACAACTGGGGGTCGGGCTCATCTGCGTCGTCCTCGCGCTGCTGTTCGTCGCGGCCTCGGCAACCGCCGTCTACCTCGACCTCAAGACCCTCACGTCACTGGCGGACTCGGCTGCGGCCGCGGGAGCCGACAGCGTGGAGGCGCACCCCTACTACGGGGGCGGTGTCACGGATGAAGCACCCGGGTCCCTCACCGACGCAGGGGTGGGGAGCAAGGCGGCCGAGGACCTGTCCGTCCAGCCGGCGGCGGCCAGGCTGGAGGGGGTCATGATCGTCAGTGCCCGGGCCGCCGACAGCCGGACCGCTGTCGTGACGCTGCGGGCGCGTTCCCGCCCGCCTTTCCTTCCTTGGGGGATCCTCCCGGCCGAGGGCTTCACCATCACCGCCACCGGCTCTGCCCGAATGACGACGACGCAGTGAGTCGGCGGACTCACTGCGTCGAGACGGATGGGTGAAAGGTTGTGTGTGGCCGGAGGCGGCCCGCCGCTCAGGCCTGCTCGACGAAGCCCGCCGAGACCACGGGGGAGGGGTGCCGGCGCAGGTGCATCCGGGACCGCAGCTCCTCAGTCTGCCGGCGCGAGAGCTGGGCGATGTAGGCCCGCTTCACCGTGAACAGGATGTTGAGCCCCACCAGGAGGTAGAAGGCGTTGGCGATGACACTGGGCCAGGCGCCGGAGCTCGCGCAGTTGATCGTCAGCAGCACGGAGCCGGTGATGTTGAGGGCCTGATACTTGAGCGAATCGCCGGCGATCGTGCCCTTGGAGACCAGGAAGTAGGCCACGAGGAGCTCAGCGGCACCGATCCAGCCGCCGATAGAGATGAGGGAGGAGAGCACGTCGTTCACGGGGACGATTCTTAGACACCCCCGAATGAAGGTCAATCGCATCTATCTGCATGAGGGATGTAGATTTACTTCATGCAGGTATTGCCCCAGAGGCTCTCGGTTCTATTGGCCGTCCATCGAGCCGGAGGAGTCGTCGCAGCGGCAGATTTCCTTCATATAACGCCGTCGGCGGTCTCCCAGCAGATTCGCCTCCTGGAGCGCGAGTGCGGTGCCCGGGTCCTGGATCGCACACCCACCGGAGCCGTGCTCACTGCGGCAGGGAAGGTTCTGGCGGACGCGGCCGAGCGCATCGAGGACGAGCTGACCACCGTGCGCCGTGAGCTGGCGGACCTGGACGACTCCATCCCCTCCGGTGTGGTGCGTGTCGGGAGCTTCGCCTCAGCTGTCCGGGCGCTCCTGCTGCCCCTCCTCAGCTCGCTGGCGACGACCAGCCCCGAGCTGGAGGTGATCGTCGAGGAGGTCGAGGAGCGCAACGCCCTGCCCCGCCTGCGTCGCGGCGAGCTCGACCTGGTCCTCATCGAGCGTGACGAGCACACACTGCCCGCGGCGCCTCGGGGCATGGCCGACATTCCGCTGCTGGATGAGTCCTGGCTCGTGGTCGTGCCGGCTGAGCAGGCGGCCCCCTCGACCCTGGCGGACCTGGCGCGCGCCACCTGGATCGATCTGGCCCCGGGGACCGCGGGCGCCTTCGCCCTGGACCGTCTCGAGCGTCAGCTGGGGGTGCCGTTGACGACACGGCATGTCGCCTACGACTATGACGTCGTGCTGGCCATGGTCAGTCAGGGCCTGGGCTGCGCGCTTCTGCCCGAGCTGGCCGTCTACTCCGGTCTCGTCCCCGATGAGCTCAGTGTGGTACGCCTACCCGGGCTGGGCGTGCGCCAGCTGGTGGTGCGTCACCGACAGACCCGCACCGAGCCGGGCCCGGCGACACGCGCGGTGCTCGATGCCCTGCTCGCCCAGGCCCAGGGCATCGAGCTGGGGTGAGTGACAGATGAGGGGACCACTGTGGGAGTGACCGAGCCGTCGCGCGAGCCGAGTACGCCCCGACGGCGCCCCTCGCACGATCTGCCGTAGACTCCCCTTCGTGGCCACTGACTTCTCCGCTGAGATCGAACGACTCCGACACACCTACGCCTCCATTGCCGCGGTGACCGACCCCGAGGCCCTGCGCGCCCGGATCGCCGAGCTCTCCGAGCAGGCCTCCGCGCCCGACCTGTGGGATGACCCCGACTCCGCCCAGGTGGTCACCTCCGCGCTGTCCCACGCCCAGGCCGACCTCAAGCGGGTCGAGAGCCTGGGGGAGCGCATCGAGGACCTCGAGGCGATGGTCGAGCTCGCCGGCGAGGAGGAGGGTGAGGATGCCGCCGAGATCCTCGCCGAGGCGGAGACGGACCTGGCGGCCATCAGCAAGGACCTCTCCGACCTGGAGATCCGCACGCTGCTCAGCGGCGAGTACGACCCCCGCGACGCCGTCATCACCATCCGCTCGGGCGCCGGCGGCGTGGACGCCGCCGACTTCGCCGAGATGCTCCTGCGCATGTACACCCGCTGGGCCGAGCGGCACGACTACCCCGTCAAGGTCCTCAACACCTCCTACGCCGAGGAGGCGGGCCTGAAGTCGGTCACCTTCGAGGTCCACGCCCCCTACGCCTACGGGACCCTGAGCGTCGAGGGCGGTACGCACCGCCTGGTGCGCATCAGTCCCTTCGACAACCAGGGGCGCCGCCAGACCTCCTTCGCCGCCGTCGAGGTCATCCCGCTCATCGAGTCCACCGACCACATCGACATCCCCGAGACCGACATCCGCATCGACGTCTTCCGCTCCTCGGGCCCCGGCGGGCAGAGCGTCAACACCACCGACTCCGCCGTGCGCATCACCCACCTGCCCACGGGCCTGGTGGTCTCCATGCAGGACGAGAAGTCCCAGATCCAGAACCGTGCCGCCGCCATGCGCGTCCTCCAGTCGCGACTGCTCCTGCTCAAGCAGCAGGAGGAGGACGCCAAGAAGAAGGAGCTCGCCGGGGACGTCAAGGCATCCTGGGGGGACCAGATGCGCTCCTACGTTCTCAACCCCTATCAGATGGTCAAGGACCTGCGGACCAACTTCGAGGTCGGCAACCCCGACTCGGTCTTCGACGGCGACATCGACGGCTTCATCGACGCCGGCATCCGCTGGCGCAAGCAGCAGGAAACGGTCGAGGACTGAGCGGCTCGCTTCATCAGAAGCATCATCGGAGTCAGGGATCCCCCGGAGGGGTCCCTGATTTCTTTTCCGTGCCCCCCTGATTTTTCCGGGGTCCGATTGAGGTCGCAAAATGGTGAGCGTACCGTGAATTTCATGAGCACATCACATGGAAAACCTCGATCGGTGGAAGTCTCATCAACACTCTCGTCTCTCGAGTCCTCGGATCTCAGTGGGGATCGATCGGATCAAGGTCATCACCTTACTGTGGGCGGCAAGGTTGTGCGCATCGTGATTGCGTTTGCGATGATGTTCGCCTGTGCGCTCACGCCGCCTTTACTGAGTCAGATTCCTGCTGTCCGGTCCTTTGCTCTCGCGCACTCGCATCCCCAGGGTAATGCCGACGACTTAGTCATGGCTGCCTTCGTTCTGTTGCTCTATGGGACGGCAACGATTCTGGTTCTCATGCTGTGCTATGTGCTGCGTCGTACTCTTGATCGCGGCCGCCGCGTCAGCCTATGTTTGCGTGTAGATCGTCGAGCCCTGTTGTGGGTGGTGGGGATGGTTCTCGTTGCAGCCGCGGTGAATCTCGCGGTCACCGGTATTGTCCACGCCCTCGGTCTTGCTGGTGGGAATGAGGGGATTCCGGACAGGCCTTGGTGGATTATGGCTGTGACGATCTTCTCTCAGGCCTTTCTTCTGCAGGGTATCCCTGAAGAGATAATCTGGCGAGGCTGGCTCTTCTCCTCGCTGGGCGAGACGCGGTTTGCAGCAGTGTCCAGCGTCCTCGGGTTCACTGTTCTTCACCTTCTATCCCAAGTGGGTCAGCAGAACCTGCTGGAGCACATCACATATCTCGCGATGCCGTGTGGATTCGCGGTGACAGCATTGATCGTTCGGACGATCTCCGGGTCGACCTGGGCGGCCATCGGCGTGCACGGAGGACTGCACGTGGCGAACGACATGCTGTCGGACTGGCTGCATCTTCCTCACGGGTCGATCGCCTGGATTCTCCAGGGCCTGCTCTGGGCAGCGGTCGGCCTTCTCATTCTGGCCTTCCACCGCCGTCGTCAGCGTCTGGCGGCGTTGACAGACCGGACACGTTGACGCCTTCCCTCTTCAGGAGCCATTCCTTGCGGTCAACCCCACCCGCGTAACCGCGCAGGCTCCCGTCGGAGGCGAGCACGCGGTGGCACGGCACGATGAGAACGATCGGATTGCGCCCGACCGCGCCACCCACGGCCTGGGCGGACATGTGCGTCCGGCCAGTACGCCGGGCAACTTCGGCAGCGATGCGGGCATAGGTGCTGGTGGCGCCGAAGGGGATGGAGAGCATGATGGAGGAGACCATCTTCTTGAAGTCGGAGCCCTCAACGCTGATCGGCGGGGTGAAACCCGGGTCGGAGCCCTCGAAGTAGGCGTCGAGCCACTGGGCCGTCCGCGTGAAGACAGGCAGATCGGGCTCCAGGGCCGCCTCGTCGTTGATCGTTGAGCGGTCGTACTTCTGACCGTCGAACCACAGGCCCGTGAGGCGATCGCCATCGCTGGCCACGGTCATAGTGCCCAACGGGGACTCGTAGTGACTGACGTAGTGCATGGGGCCTTCCCTTCGCTCCTCCGCCTCTCATGGTGTCACAGCGCGGGCGCTGTTCTGCCTCGCATCTACTCGCTGTGGATCCGCGTGCACCGTCTCACCTCCGCCGTCGTCGCCATTGCTCCGGGGCTCCCTTAGGCTTGGCCACGGTGCGCACGGACGGTCCGATCGATCGCCGTCGTCGCGCAGAACCTCCGCTCACACCCTGACGAAAGGCGCAGACGAGCAGTGGCTGAGTACATCTACCAGATGATCAAGGCGCGCAAGGCCCACGGTGACAAGGTCATCCTCGATGACGTCACCATGGCCTTCCTCCCCGGAGCCAAGATCGGCATGGTCGGCCCCAACGGTGCCGGCAAGTCCTCCATCCTCAAGATCATGGCCGGCATCGACCAGCCCTCCAACGGCGAGGCCCGCCTGACCCCCGGCTACAGCGTCGGCATCCTCCTGCAGGAGCCCCCGCTCAACGAGGACAAGACGGTGCTCGGCAACGTCGAGGAGGGCGTTGCCGAGATCAAGTCCAAGCTGGACCGCTACAACGAGATCAGCGCCGCCATGGCCGACCCGGACGCCGACTTCGACGCCCTCATGGCGGAGATGGGCACCCTCCAGGACGCCCTGGACGCCGCCAACGCATGGGACCTCGACTCCCAGCTCGAGCAGGCCATGGACGCCCTGCGCTGCCCCCCGCCGGACGCCGAGGTCAAGCACCTCTCCGGTGGTGAGCGCCGCCGCGTCGCCCTGTGCAAGCTGCTCCTGGAGGCACCCGACCTCCTCCTCCTGGACGAGCCCACCAACCACCTCGACGCCGAGTCCGTGCTCTGGCTCGAGCAGCACCTGGCCAGCTACCAGGGCGCCGTCATCGCCGTCACCCACGACCGCTACTTCCTTGACCACGTCGCCGAGTGGATCGCCGAGGTCGACCGCGGCCACCTCTACCCCTACGAGGGCAACTACTCCACCTACCTGGAGACCAAGGAGAAGCGCCTCGAGGTCCAGGGCAAGAAGGACGCCAAGCTCGCCAAGCGCCTCAAGGAGGAGCTCGAGTGGGTGCGCTCCTCGGCCAAGGGACGCCAGGCCAAGTCCAAGGCCCGTCTGGCGCGCTACGAGGAGATGGCCGCCGAGGCCGAGCGCACCCGCAAGCTCGACTTCGAGGAGATCCAGATCCCGCCGGGGCCCCGCCTGGGTAACCAGGTCCTGGAGGCCACCAACCTCAACAAGGGCTTCGACGGGCGCACCCTCATCGACGGGCTCTCCTTCACCCTGCCGCGCAACGGCATCGTCGGGGTCGTCGGCCCCAACGGCGTTGGAAAGTCCACCCTGTTCAAGACCATCGTGGGCCTGGAGCCGCTCGACGGCGGAGACCTCAAGATCGGTCAGACCGTCAAGCTCTCCTACGTCGACCAGTCCCGAGCCGGCATCGACCCGAAGAAGACCCTCTGGGAGGTCGTCTCCGACGGGCTGGACTACATTCAGGTCGGCAATGTGGAGATGCCCTCGCGCGCCTACGTCGCCTCCTTCGGCTTCAAGGGGGCCGACCAGCAGAAGCCGGCCGGCGTGCTCTCCGGTGGTGAGCGCAACCGCCTCAACCTGGCCCTGACCCTCAAGCAGGGCGGCAACCTCATCCTCCTGGACGAGCCCACCAACGACCTCGACGTCGAGACCCTGGGCTCCCTGGAGAACGCCCTGCTGGAGTTCCCCGGCTGCGCCGTGGTCATCACCCACGACCGCTGGTTCCTCGACCGCGTGGCCACCCACATCCTGGCCTGGGAGGGGACTGACGAGAACCCCGCTAGCTGGTACTGGTTCGAGGGGAACTTCGCCTCCTACGAGGAGAACAAGGTCGAGCGCCTCGGCCCCGAGGCGGCCCGCCCCCACCGGGTCACCTACCGGAAGCTGACTCGAGACTGAGTGGAGCCCGCCCGGTCGACCGCGTAAGAAGGAGAAGCGCCATTCCCTCAGCCAGGCTGCTGAGGGAATGGCGTTTCTCGTCCTGCTTCAGAAGGCGACTTCATACGTCTTGTCGGTTGGAGTCGATTGCACTTAAGGTGCTGGTGGAGGTGTCATGATGAGTAGGAATACCCCAGGACTCATCCCCGAAGGCGGCGTTATCGGGAGGCTCCCGTTCGACGGGCAGTGGCTGACCGAGCGCAGTCCCACACGCCGCGTTCCCAGCCATGGGACTCACCTGTTCGCCACCACGTACGCATTTGACTTCGTCTCCGTCGACGACGATGGTCTCACAGCTCCGGCACGCAGCATGCGTGCGCTCTTCACCCCCGAACCGCCAGAGCTCTTCCACGCCTTCGGTCGTCCCCTGTACTCGCCCGTTGTGGGGACCGTGGTCTCCGTTCACGACGGCGAGCCCGACCACGTGGCGCGCCGTTCCGTCCTGACTCGCATCCCGTACGGACTGAGTCAGCCCCAACGAATTCGGCAGGGACTTCCCGCCATCCCTGGAAACCACATCATCATCCAGGTTGCCAAGGGGCCTCATTGCGTGGGACTCGTGCACCTTCAGCGAGGCTCCGTCCAGGTGTCGCCCGGCGACCGGGTGAGCGCAGGCGATCAGATCGGTCGATGCGGCAACTCCGGGAACTCCACGCAGCCCCACCTTCACATCCAGGCGATGGACAGCCCAGATCTCCGTGCCGCGAAGGGGGTTCCGCTCCGTTTTGAGGAGTTCCGGCAACGCAGCCCGCAGCAGGGTGCGCCCTGGGAACTTCGTCGGCAGTCATGCCCCGAGCAGGGGGCGGTCGTGGCTCAACCTTGATATGACGTCATGGAATGAGCCTCAGATCCGGCACGCGGTGTCCCCTCGTCGGTCCGCGGCGACGCGATCGTGACGGGACGCGGGGGCCTACGGCACAGTGCGCAGCTCCTGATCGGGGACGTACTTCTCCGGCGAGGACTGCGTTGTCCTCCAAACCTCTGAGATCCGGCCGCAGTCGTATGGGGGAGAAGTACGTCCTGGACGGACGACTCAGTCCTCGACCCACGCCATCGGACTCCGAGGCCGCCATGGCTGCTCACGATGGCAAGCCCATCCTGAAGATGGCGGGAACCATATGCTCCCTTGCTAAGCCGGATAGCGTTCCTCGAACCACGCCACCACTGTGTCAAGATGCGGGGGCCGGCCAAGGAAGTGCTTGCCGCCCTCGACCTGGACAAGTTCGACCCCAGGTGCGCCGACGAACCGGCTGAGGGCGCCAGAGGGACCACTTCATCCTGGTCGCCGCGAATCGTCTAGCTGGGAGTGTCCAACTTTGCGGGATGCTCCTCCACGAAACGTAGGTAGGGCCAATCGAGCACCCCGCGAGGCGTGTCGATGACGGTCTACGCCTCCAGCTGCTCATCGGTCACCGAGTACTCGGCCATCATGTCTCGGATGTAGTACTCCAGGTCAAGAAGTGGTGAGATCAGCCAGGCGCGCTCGAAGGTCCCGGCAGGTGTGTCGCACAAGGAGAAGTAGGCCCCGATGCTGTTCGCGAGCAGACTGACCTCGGTGGACTGGCTTCGGGCCAGCCGCGCGAACGTTCGTACCTCGGGACTTGCCTCCATGGGGTTGAAGGCCTTGTCGTCCTGACGATCACCGTGGGCGGGCAGATCGAAGGAGATCAGCTGGTCACCCCGTGAGGCAATCACGTTGCCGTACTGTGCCATGACGGGGTCGCGCCTGTTCGAGAACTGGCCGTGTACACCGATAACGGCCCGCCCACCGGGCTCTCCCCACCTCAAGGCGGGAATTCCGTCGAGGATGAGTTCCTCCGTCTCACAGTCCATGGATCATCTCTCCTTCAGAACCAGAATCCTGTGAACAGCAAAGGCAGCAGTGACTCTATGGAGAAACCTTCTTCTTAGGCATACCACGCCATAGTGCCGTGAACGATCGCCGCGATTGACGGACCGACGATCATGGCCACCTCTCTGCGTCGGATACCGATGCTGGCATCGACGGCCTGGACCGCCATCGCAGCCACGAGAACCATCCTCACGGTAGTGATGTCCGAAGCTGCGACAAAAGGTGCGACTGCCGTCACCACACCGAGGGGAACCGCTCGAGCCGCATACATCTGAGCAAAGAACCTCTCGCTGGCGCTGACCTCTTGCGACTTGCTCATGATCTGAGGTCGGACGACAGCCAGCAGTGATGACACTGTACTGATTGTTGCGGCGATAGCGTTGAGAACCTGAAGTACGGCAATCGACACCGTGAATCACCTGAGAGGAGAGAAGGATGTGGTGGGCCTCAGCCGGGGATGGCGCTGCCGTCGTCGCCCTCTCCCATGCGGATCCGCCAACGTCCCGAACCGCCGTCGGACTGGGAGCCAGTGGGCATGCGGATCATGCCCTCCTGGGCGATGGTCGACACCAGCCGGCCGGATGAGTCGAAGACCTGCGCGCGAGCCATGCCGCGGCCGCCCTGTGAGGAGGGGGAGTCCTGCACGTAGAGCAGCCAGTCGCCCATGTCGACGTCGCGGTGGAACCACTGGGCGTGGTCGAGGGTCGCCAGGCTCATGCCCTCACTGCGCCAGGACAGTCCCTGGCTTCGCAGCACCGGCTCCAGCATCACCTGGTCGCACACGTAGGCCAGCAGCGCCCGGTGCACGGTCTGGGAGGTCCGCTCCGGGATGCGGCTGCGCGAGCGCATCCACAGGTGCTGGCGACCGGTGCGCTCCTTGGCGGGGCGCAGGTAGAGGTTGCCCTCCACGTGCCTGAGGTCGAAGGCCGCCGTGCGCCCCAGGAAACGCGCCACCGGATGATCGATGGTTCGGAAGATCTCCAGAGCGCTCGTCAAGTCCTCGGGGCGCGGAACTACGGGGGCCTCCACGTGGAGGTCGGCACCCTCCTGCTCCTCCTGGAAGGAGGTGAGCATCGTCAGGATCGGCGTGCCCTCCTGGGAGGCGGCGGTGCGCCGTTGGGAGAAGGACCGTCCGTCGTGCAGGCGCTCGACGGCGAAGGTGATTGGCGTATCGGGCTGACCGCCCCGCATGAAGAAGGCGTGAACCGAGTGCGGCAGACGCTCGCCGTCGCCGTCATCCTCAATAGTGGCGGCCGCGGCAAGCATGCCCTGGGCCACCACCTGTCCTCCGTAGACCCGGCCCGAGAGCTGGGGGAGGGATCCCCCGGAGAAGACATCCTCCCCGTCACCCGCCGCCAGGCTGAGGATCCGGGTCACCGACCCGAGGGGCTCCTCCGTGGCGGCGGGGACGGGGTATGGGGTTGTCACAGACCGAGCTCCTCCAGGATCGGCAGCTTGGCGCGCACTGCCGAGCGCGCGTCCTCAGCCGTCGCCGCGTCCAGAGCGATCCTCGCCAGTTCCTGGCACTCGGCGAGCGTGACGGACTTCAGGACGGCGTCGACGTCCGGCAGAGCGCGCGCCGTCATGGACAGGGAGGCGACCCCCAGACCCACGAGCACGGCGGCCAGCGCCGGGTCCGCGGCGGCCTCACCACACACGCCCACCGGACGTCCCTTGGGCGAGGCACCCTCGCAGGCGGTGCCGATCAGACGCAGAACGGCCGGCTGCCAGGCCGTGGACAGATCCGCCAGCGAGGACAGCAGACGGTCGGCCGCCATGACGTACTGGGTGAGGTCGTTGGTGCCCACCGAGGCGAAGTCGGCGTGCTCGAAGAGCTTGTCGGCCATGAGCGCGGCCGAGGGCACCTCGATCATCATCCCGGCCGTCTTCAAGCCGTAGGAGCGGGCCTTCTGCGTGAAGGCCTCGGCCTCCTCGGCCGTGGAGATCATCGGGGCCATGACCCACACCTTCGCCTCGGTGGCGGCCTCGGCCTTGGCCAGGGCCTCGAGCTGGTGGTCCAGGACCTCGGGGTCGCGGCGCGTCGTGCGGTAGGCGCGCACACCGAGCGCCGGGTTGGCCTCGGTGGCGTCGGTCAGGAAGGGCAGCGGCTTGTCCGCTCCGGCGTCGAGGGTGCGCACCACGACCTTCTTGCCGGGGAAGGCCTCGAGGACGCCCTGGTAGGCCTCCACCTGAGCCTCCACCGTGGGCTCCTCGGGCTGGTCTAGGAAGCAGAACTCGGTGCGGAACAGGCCGATGCCCATGGCTCCGGCCTCGGCGGCGCTACGGGCGCCGGCCGCGTCACCGACATTGGCCAGCAGCTGGACCTCGTGGCCGTCCTTCGTGGCTCCGTCGCCGTTGAAGACACGCACGCGCGAGGCGAGCTCCCGCGCCCGGCGCAGAGCGTCCTCGGAGGGGTTGAGGGTGATGCTTCCCTTGGTGCCGTCGACCAGGACGATGTCGCCCTCGGCCAGCGCATCGGTGACCTTCTCGCCAGTGCCGACGATCGCCGGCATGCCCAGTGCGCGCGCCAGGATCGCGGTGTGGGAGGTGGGGCCGCCCTCGGAGGTGATGAAGGCGATGACCTTCTCGGGGTCCAGCAGCGCGGTGTCGGCCGGGGCCAGGTCGGCCGCCACGAGCACGAAGGGCTCGGGCAAGCGGGGGATCCCGGGCATCGGGGACTCGGTCAGGACGGCGACGATGCGGTCGCGCACGTCCTGGACGTCACGGGTGCGCTCGGCCATGTAGCCGCCCAGGGACTCCAGCATGGAGGCCAGAGTTCCTGCGGACTCCCACACGGCGCGCTCCGGAACCAGGCGCCTCTCGCGCACCATGGCCTGCGCCGTCGAGGTCAGGGTGGGGTCAGCAGCCATCTGCGCGGTGGTCTCAAGGAGCGTGCGCGCCTCGGCCTTGGCCTCGGCTGCGGACAGCTCCAGGCCCTTCTTAACCTGCTGGGCCGCCAGCGCGATGCGCTCGCACTCCTTCTCGACATCGCGACTGGGTTCGAGGGTCGCGATCTCGGGCTCAGGAATGGGAGGTGCCATCCTGGCGACGGGGCCGGCCACAAGGCCAGGGCTCACACCGATGCCGGACAGGGTTGTGGAGGTGGTGTCGGACGCTGTCATGTGGTGCTCCTCATCGGAGACGAATGGGGATCATTGCTCATTGTGCCCCGAGTGCGGCCGGAAAGAGACGTTTCCGCCAGGGGAATAACGATCTCCTCTGTGGGCGCGTCAAGGCATCTATCGCGTTCCCGTAAGGTTACGTGAGTGAGCCCCGTCATGCGAGGAAGGAGATCCTCCGGCGCGGTCGTCCGCTGTGAAGCAGGCCCTGCGGCCCGCGTGCGCACGCGTCTTCCTGGCGACTGGAACTCTTCGCCGCGGACAACGCGGAGGTGGGATAAAGTGATCGCGAGCACGAAGGACCTCAGCTGCCCGACCACGCGCATGACAGACGGGGATTGCGCAAGGGCGGGAACCGGGAAGGAGAAGCCATGAGCACTGCATCAGACATCGTCGCCGGTCTCGGCGGCCAGGAGAACATCACCGACCTCGAGCCCTGCATCACGCGTCTGCGCGTCGAGGTAGCCGACCAGACGAAGGTGGATGAGGAGGCGCTGCGAGCGGCCGGCGCCTTCGGCGTGGTGCGTTCGGGCCGCGTCGTCCAGGTCGTCGTGGGGCCCACGGCGGACAGCCTCGCCTCGGAGATCGCAGCGCTCTGAACTGATCGCCCCGTTCCCGGAGGGTCTGCGCACCCGCCCGGCTCCAGCACCTGCAACGCGGAGCCGGGCGGCCTGCCTTTCCCCGCACAGCGGTGGGCGTATGTCGGGACGTGTGACCCGATCTCGCCGTCCGCTCCGCTGATCGCCGACCGGCTGCGCGTTCCTGGGCACATGGTCCCGGGCGGCTCAACGGCAGTCGCGCCATTGCGCGGCTTCACGGTGAAACAGTTGCAGCAAAACGTCAGGAGACACGGTGCGGCGGGTGCACAACCCTCAGCCGCTAGGGCACACTTGGACACTGCTAGTCCTGCTAGCGCCCGCATCCCGATCCGACCCATCCATCCCCAGGGGTGATGGCGGAGCGCAACCCTGCTCCACGCCCGCTCCATGGCGCTCCATCGCACATCTGCTCACGCAAGGCTGACCCACGCACATGAACGAGTTCAACGACGACCTGTTACCTGCTTCCGAGAGCCTCAAGCAACTGGCTGAGGCGCACGGTGTCTCCACCGAGTACTGGGACTATCACGGCAACCTTGCCTCACCCTCAAGCGCTACTCTCAGGGCCGTGCTGGCCGCGTTAGGGGTGAGCATCAACTCCGAGGAGGAGATCGGGCGCGCTCTGCGAGAGGTCGAGGACGCCCCCTGGCGGCAGGCGCTTGCCCCCACGGTCGTCACGCGCGGCGGTGTGGAGTCGACCGTCCCCGTCTACGTGCCCGACGGCGCCAAGGTGCGGGTGCGCGTCGAGCTCGAGAACGGGGACGTCCGTGAGCTGACTCAGACTGAGGACTGGACCGTGCCCCGTGAGGTGGACGGCGTCAAGCGCGGCCGCGCCTCCTTCATCCTCGGAGCCGATCTGCCCCTGGGATGGCACCGGATCATCGCCGAGGTCAGCCCCGGCTCCACGGACCAGGCCGCCCCGCAGGGGGCTCATGCCGCGCCGCCCGCCGACGGCGAGGCGGAGACCATCACCGTGACCTCGGCGCTGGCGGTCACCCCCAACCACCTCGATCTTCCCGAGTCCCTCGGAGACCGGGGCTGGGGGGTCATGACCCAGCTGTACTCGACCCGCTCGCGCGGGTCGTGGGGGACCGGTGACACCGACGATCTCACTGAGCTCGCCGCCTTCTTGGGGGACCAGGGAGCCGACTTCCTGCTCATCAACCCGCTGCACGCGGCTGAGCCGGTGGCGCCGATGACCCACTCGCCCTACCTGCCGGTGACACGTCGCTTCGTCAACCCCCTCTACATCCGGCCGGAGAACATCCCCGAGGTGGCCCGCCTGTCCGGCCCCAAGCGCTCGCTGGTGCAGTGGGCCTTCGAAGAGGTCAAGGACAGTGACCTCAGCGCCGAGCCGATCGACCGCGACGCGGTGTGGAAGGCCAAGCGCGAGGCCCTCGAGGTCATCTTCGCCGCCGGTCGCTCCTACTCCCGCCAGCGAGACTTCGAGCGCTTCCGGGCCGAGCAGGGCGAGGGGCTGGAGCGCTTCGCCCTGTGGAGCGCGCTGGTGGAGAAGCACGGGTCCCTGGAGAACTGGCCCGCCACGCTGCGGGAGGCGGACTCCGCTTACGTCGCCAACGAGGCGCACCAGCTGGCCGAGCGCATCGACTTCTTCGCCTGGCTGCAGTGGATCGTCGACGAGCAGCTGGCTCGCGCGCAGGCCGAGGCCCTGGCCTCGGGGATGGCCCTGGGCATCATGGACGACCTCGCCGTCGGAGTCCACTCCCAGGGGGCGGACGTGTGGTCCAACCCGGAGGCCTTCGCCTCCGGAGTCACCGTGGGGGCTCCGCCGGACATGTACAACCAGCAGGGCCAGAACTGGTCCCAGCCGCCGTGGAACCCCGAGTACCTGGCGCGCAGCGCCTACGCCCCTCTGCGTGACATGGTGCGCACGGTCCTGCGTCACGCCGGCGCACTGCGCGTGGACCACATCATCGGCCTGTTCCGCCTGTGGTGGATCCCCGAGGGCATGGGTGCGGACCACGGCGCCTACGTGCGCTACGACCACGAGGCCATGCTCGGCGTCGTCCTGCTGGAGGCTCACCGGGCCGGCGCTGTGGTCATCGGTGAGGACCTGGGGACCGTGGAGCCCTGGGCGCGCGACTACCTGGCCAGCCGCGGTGTGCTGGGAACCAGTGTCCTGTGGTTCGAGAAGCAGCACGACGGCTGGCCCCTCCAGCCCCAGGACTACCGCCGGCTCGCCCTGTCCACGGTCAACACCCACGATCTTCCCCCGACTGCCGGCTACCTGGCTGACGAGCACGTCGATCTGCGTGAGCGCCTCGGCCTGCTCACCGAGCCGGTCGAGCAGGTGCGCACCGAGGCGCGCATCGAACGCGACCGGATGACCTCCCGGTTGCGCGAGCACGGCCTGCTGGGGGATGCCCCCACCGAGCGTCAGGTCGTCGAGGCCCTGCACCGCTACGTGGTGCGCACCCCCTCGGTGCTGGTCGGCGTCGCCCTGGTTGACGGCGTGGGGGAGCGACGCGCTCAGAACCAGCCCGGCACCGACCAGGAGTACCCCAACTGGCGGATTCCTCTGGCCGACGGCGCGGGAGAGGTCGTCCTGGTCGACGACCTGCCCGAGAACGCGCGCCTGGGCAGCCTGCTGAGCGTCGTGCGCGACGAGATGGCTTCTCGGGACTGATGCCACCACAGGCTCCGCGCCCACTGGGCTGCAGACGGGCCTGAGGCGGGCGACGTGCTGAGACGCTGTGGCCCCGGCCGTCACGATGACGGCCGGGGCCACACACTAAGCGGTTGAGGTCCGATGAGACCGGGCCCGCGTTCGGGTCTACACCCAGGTCATGAGCGTGTCGCCGGCTGCCATCATGCGGCCGGGTGACACGGGCTCCAGATCAGTCTCATCACCCTCCAGGGCGATGACGGGGACGATCGGGTTGAGTCCGCCGGCTTCGATCTGAGCCGGTGACCAGCTGATGACGGGGCTGCCCGCGTCGATGGTGTCTCCCTCACTGGCCAGGAGGGTGAAGCCCTTGCCCCCCAGACCCACGGTGTCCAGCCCCAGATGGACCAGGACGCTGTGGCCGTCGTCGTTGGTGATGACGTAGGCGTGGGGATGGATCTTCGTGATGGTTCCGCTGATCGGTGCCAGGGCGATGACCTCGCCCCCGTCAGCGGTGTCCGGGGTGATGGCCACACCAGGGCCGACGATCTTGCCGGAGAAGACGGGGTCGGGAACGTCACTGAGAGCGACGACGACGCCGGATACCGGCGACTGGACGGTCAGGCTCACCGCAGGTCCTCGATGTCCTCCGCGATGGTGTCCGCGTTGGGGCCGACCACGACCTGCACGATGTCGCCGAGCTTGACGACACCATGTGCTCCCGCGTTCTTCAGGGCCGGCTCGTCCACGAGGGAACCGTCCTCCAGCTCGCAGCGCAGCCGCGTGATGCAGGGTTCGATCTCCACGATGTTGTCGAATCCTCCGAGGGCGTCGACGATGCTCTGTGCCTGAGACATGGGTTCCTCCTGGGTCTGCCCGGGTGCTTGCCGGGCTCAGTGGGTGATGGTGCCGAGATGAGGCGTCAGGACATGGGCAGGTGCAGTCAGGTGCGGCACCTTCGCCGGTACCGGACTAATGGTCCATACCAGTACCCCATGGTACAGGCCGCCCGGAGGTTGTCCAGTACCGACCTGGGTCAGCCCCTCAAGACGACGAGCGGTCCGGGCGGAAGGCGGGTTTGGGGGCGGCCACCGGGACCCACAGGGTGTAGCGGTCGGCGCGGAACAAGGTGCGCGAGTAGTCGATGGCGCAGTGCTCGTGGAAGGTTCGCCGGGTGATGTCCAGGGTCGGGGCGCCCTCTGGGACGGAGAGCAACGCTGCCTCCTGGGCCGTGGCCGCATGGGCCTCGATCATGTCCTCACCCCACTGCGGCGCCAGGTCGGCGCTGGTCAGCTCGGCGTAGACCGAGAAGTTCGGGCTGGTGCGCAGCAGGTTGGGCAGAAGCGCAGCGGGAATCCAGTTCTCCTCGATCGCCATGGGGATGGCATTGGCGGTCAGCAGGCGACGCAGGTGGTGGACCTCGGCCCCGGCCTCGAGCTCGAGCGCCTCCGCCACTGTCTCATCGGAGGCGATGGTCTCGGCCTGCAGCATGACGACGCCGGGCTCCATCCCGCGGCGCCGCATCTCCTGGGTGAAGGAGGTCAGTCGGACCTGCAGGTCGAGCTTCGGGGGCGCCACGAAGGTTCCCTTGCCCTGGTGGCGCTCCAGGATGCCGTCGACGACGAGGGTGTCGATGGCCTGGCGCACGGTCATGCGGGAGACCTCGAACTGCTCGCACAGCTCGCGCTCGGAGGGCACTGGGCTGCCGTTGGCGAGCCCGTTCCTGACCAGGTCCAGCAGGTGATTGCGCACGATGACGTACTTTGCCGGCTTCTTGCCTGCGTTCTTGGGCATGGGACTCCCCTGGTTGACAGTGGGTGGACGCAGCCAGGGCGTGGGGGATGGCTACGACCGCTGCTTCCGCTGTGTCGCATCGACTTTCATATCATTATGGCTGACGAGTGTGCCCCGCGCTTGACATTGAAGGTTCTATCGGTTTTTCTGGTGTCACTGGTCCAGACGTGTTCGGTGTCGATCCGTCCCGACTACCACCGTCACGGTGGATATCTCTGACGCGGCAGTGCTGCCGCGCGATCCTGAACTGGAGAACACTCATGTCAGTCAAGAAGAAGACGGGCGGTGCCTTCGCCCTTGCCCAGCGTCTGGGGAGATCTCTGATGCTACCCATCGCCACGCTCCCGGCAGCGGGTCTGCTGCTGCGTCTGGGGCAGGCGGACATGCTGGGGGCCGAGGGGCTCGCCGCGAAGGCGTCCTGGCTGCAGCCCGTCGCAGACATCTTCAGTGCGGCCGGTGGGGCGGTCTTCGATAACCTGCCCCTCATCTTCGCCGTTGGCGTCGCCGTGGGATTCGCCAAGAAGGCCGATGGCTCCACCGGGGTGGCCGCGCTGTTCGGCTTCCTCGTCTACCGCGCCGTCACCTGGACCATGTCCCCCATCATCATGGGCAAGCCCGCGCCCCTGAGCAAGGAGGCCCTCGACTGCCTCCACTCCTTCGATCCCGCCACGGGGAAGATTGCACAGGTCGGCCCCTGGAACCAGGGAATCAAGCTCTGTGACATCCCCACTCAGACGCCCATCAACTACGGGGTGCTGGGCGGCATCGTCATCGGCGTCGCCGCCGCCCTGCTCTGGCAGCGTTACTACCGCGTCAAGCTGCCGGACTGGCTGGCCTTCTTCGGTGGACGCCGCTTCGTCCCCATCGTCACCTCCGGCGCTGCGCTTGTCATCGCCCTGGTGATGTCGGCTCTCTACCCGGCCTTCAACTGGCTCATCAACGAACAGCTCGGCGGCTGGCTCATCAACGCCGGGAACTCCAAGGGCATCGCCGGAGCCCTGGCGGTCTTCGTCTTCGGTACCGTCAACCGCCTGCTCATCCCCTTCGGCCTGCACCACCTGCTCAACTCCGTGCCCTGGTTCCAACTCGGCTCCTGCCAGACGGCCTCCGGGGATACGGCGCACGGTGACATCACCTGCTTCTTCCAGGGTGTGGACGGCTCGAACTCCTGGACCGGGGGCTTCACGACCGGCTTCTTCCCGATCATGATGTTCGCGCTGCCCGCCGCTGCACTGGCCATCTGGCATACCGCCAAACCAGCCAAGCGCAAGGCGACCGGCGCCCTCATGGTCTCGGTGGCCCTGACCGCCTTCATCACCGGCATCACCGAGCCCCTCGAGTACGCCTTCGCCTACGTGGCCTTCCCGATCTACGCCGTCCACGCGGTGCTGACAGGTTCCTCCTTGGCCATCGCCAACCTCCTGGGCGCGAAGGACGGCTTCGCCTTCTCCGCCGGAGCGATCGACTACCTGCTCAACTTCGGCAAGTCCGCCGAGCTCTCCGGTGGTGTGGTCCGCGGACCGCTCATGATCGTCATCATGGGGCTGGTCTATGCCGTCATCTACTACTTCCTCTTCAGGTTCCTCATCGTCAAGTTCGACTTCAAGACCCCTGGGCGTGAGGACGACGACGTCGACGCCTTCGCCGCCGCGCAGGCCGCCGCCGCCACGTCCACGGGCAAGAAGGCCGCGGAGTCGTCTGGGCGTTGAGAGATTCGGGTGTCGGGATGTCGGGGCCGGCACCTCACGAGTTGGGGCCGAGCGCATCATGCGCTCGGCCCCAACTCATGGTGTCGTCGGGTCCCGGTCCGGGTTGCGCCCCGGACCGGGACCCGAGGCGGCTACTGGACGCTCCGGGCCTCAGCGGCCTGCGCTCTGGCCACGCGCAGCGTGTCGTCGAGGTTCTCGCGCACGATCCGTCGCAGTGCGGCCGGGGCCTGGGCGTGGGACTCCAACCATCCCGTCAGGGCGGCGGCCGGGTCGTCAGCGCCCGCAAGGCCCACCGTGGCACAGGACCACAGGCCCGTCAGTAGGTTCTCAGCCATGTGGAAGGTGCGCGAGGACCACACGGAGTCGATGGCCTCCACATACGCCCCCACGAAGGGAGCCAGCAGCTCGGGGTGGCGCTCGACATTGGTCAGGCCCCGCAGGATGCGCACCTGGGTCTCATTGGGCATGGAGGCGTCGTCGACGAGGGCCCGCCAGGTGGCCTGCTTCGCCTCCGGGGTCGGAATCGACGCCCGGGCCTCGGCGGCGCGCTCGCGTCCCGTGGTCGTGCGGTCCCGGGCCTCCTCGTTGCGGATCTGCTCCTCCCCGCTTCGGCCGGCTGCCACCAGGCCGATCAGCAGGTCCCAGCGCAGGTCCTGGTCGACGTCGAGACCGCCCAGAGCCTGGCTCCCCTCCACAAGCCCGGCGACGACGTCGAGCTGCTCATCGGTGACGGCGTGAGCGGCCAGGGCCCGGACCAGCTGGAGCTGCTTGTCGCTGCCGGGCTGGGCCGCCCGCGCCAGCCCCAGCAGCCGGTCGGCGGTGCCCGGGGCGAGGTCGCGCCGCACGGCCGGGGGCAGGAAACCGGACAGGCAGGTGGTGATACGTCCCAGCAGCCCCTGGATGACCGAGGAATGCTCCTCCACGCCCAGCGCCCGCAGGGCCGCGTCAAGGAATCGGGAGGCGGCAAGCTCGCCGTCGCGCACCATGTCCCAGGCCGAGGCCAGGACGATCGAGCGCGGCAGGGAGTCGGTGAAGGCCTCGATGTGCTCGAGGCCGAAGGACAGTGAGTCCTCATCGAGGCGAACCTTGGCGTAGGTGAGGTCGTCGTCATTGAGGACGAGGACATCCGCCCGCTTGGCGCCGACCAGCTCGGGAACCTCGGTCAGCTCGCCGTCGACATCGAGCTCGATGCGGTTGGTGCGCTCCAGGCGCGCCTCGGCTCCCTGGCCGGTCAGGTTGTAGCAGCCGATCGCCACCCGGTGCGGGCGCAGCGAGGCCGGTGAGTCGGCGGGGATCTCCTGGCGGACGGCCACCTGGGTGATGAGGCCGTCGGCGTCAGTGGCCAGCTGCGTGCGCAGGGTCGTCACACCGGCCTCCTGGAGCCACAAGCGGGTCCAGGTACTCAGGTCGCGTCCAGAGACCGCCTCCAGCTCACGGAGCAGGTCGCTCAGCTCGGCGTTGGCGTAGGCGTGCGCCTCCAGGTAGCGCTGGATGCCGGCGAAGAAGTTCTCCCGGCCCACGTATCCCACGAGCGCGGCCAGGACCGAGGCCCCCTTGGCGTAGGTGATGCCGTCGAAGTTGACCTCGACGTCGTGCAGGTCGTGGATCTCCGCGGCCACGGGGTGGGTGGAGGACAGCTGGTCCTGGTTGTAGGCCCACCCCTTCTCCAGGGTCTGGAAGGTCGTCCAGGCCTGGTTCCAACGGGTGATCTCGGCGGTGGCCAGGGTGGAGGTGTACTCGGCGAAGGACTCGTTGAGCCACAGGTCGTTCCACCAGGTCATGGTGACCATGTCCCCGAACCACATATGGGCCAGCTCGTGCAGGATCGTCACGGCTCGCCGCTCCACACGGGCCTCGACGGGCCTGGAGCGGAAGATGTAGTCGTCGCGGTGGGTGACGCAGCCGGCGTTCTCCATCGCTCCGGCGTTGAACTCGGGAACGAAGATCTGGTCGTATTTCGTGAAGGCGTAGGGGGTGGCGAACAGGTCCTCGTAGTAGGCGAAGCCCCGCTTGGTCAGGTCCAGGATCTCCTCTGAGTCCATGTGCTCGACCAGGCTCTTTCGGCAGTAGACCCCCAGGGGCACGACGCGTCCGTCTCCGGCGACGTACTCGTCGGTCGCACCGACATAGGGCCCGGCGACGATGGCCGTGACGTAGGAGCTCATGGGCTCGGTGGGGTCGAAGGCGAAGGTGTGGGCATCCCCTGAGCCGTCGGAGGCCTTGGTGGGAGTCGGTTCAGGAGTGGGGGAGTTGGACAGCACCGTCCAGCGCGACGGCGCGGTGACGGTGAAGGTGAAGGAGGCCTTGAGATCGGGCTGCTCGAAGACGGCGAACACCCGCCGGGAGTCGGGGACCTCGAACTGGCTGTAGAGATAGGTCTCGCCATCGGCCGGGTCGGTGAAGCGGTGCAGCCCCTCTCCGGTGTGCATGAAGGCGCAGTCGGCGACGACGACCAGCTCATTGTCCGCGGCCAGATCCTTCACCGCGATACGCGAGTCCGCGTAGACCTCGGCTGGGTCCAGAGGGGCGCCGTTGAGCGTGATGGAGCGGACCGTCGGTGCGACGAGGTCGATGAAGGTGGAGGAACCCGGTGTGGCCGTGAACCGCACCGTGGTGGTGGATCCGAAGACCGTCTCGCCGCGCGTGAGATCGAGGATGACGTCATAGCTCTGGGTCCGTACGGTTGCGCTGCGCTCGGCGGCCTCAAGACGAGTCAGGTTCTGGCCGGGCATAAGAACTCCTGTCTGAGAGGGATGCGCGGCCCATGGGGGCGCGCCGGGCGATTGTCTCACCTTCTGATCGACACCGGCAGTGCCTGAGGTACGGCACGACGCTGCCGGGGGACGACACGTGGCGTGTCGTCCCCCGGCAGCGACGCTGTTCCCATGGAAGCGGGAACGTCAGCGGATCAGGTCACATGCGGCTCAGGCCTTGTTACGGCGACGCAGCACCAGGGCGGCGCCTCCTGCCACGACCAGGAACGCGGCGATCCCGCCGAAGAGCATGCCGTTGGCACCGGTACGGGCCAGGGACCCGTCGCTGTCCTTGGTGGTCTCACCGCCGGCCCGGTTCTCCGAGGAGGAGTCCTTGGCGCTCGAGCTCAGGTTGTTGCCCTTGTCGGCCCCAGCCTTGTTGTCACCGGCCTTGGCCTGATTGTCTCCACCGGCCTGCTTGTCGCTGCCAGCGTTGGCGTTGCTGTTGCTTCCGCCGTTGTTGCCGCCACCGTTGTTCTCGGTGGTCTTCTTCTCGCTGGCCTTCTGCTCGGTGGTCTTGTCGCCGCCGGCCTGCTTGTTGCCGCCACCGTTGTTCTCAGAAGCCGAGCGCTCAGTGGTGTTCTGCTCAGTGGTCTTCTGTTCAGTGCTCTGACGCTCGGATGTCGAGCGCTCAGTGGTGTTCTGCTCCGAGTTCTGACGCTCGGAGGTGGAACGCTCGGTGGTCTTCTGCTCCGTGGTCTTGTCACCACCGCCGTTGTTCTCGGTGGTCTTCTGCTCCGTGGTCTTGTCACCACCGCCGTTGTTCTCGGTGGTCTTCTGCTCGGAGGTCTTGTCACCGCCACCGTTGTTCTCGGTGGTCTTCTGCTCCGTGGTCTTGTCACCACCGCCGTTGTTCTCGGTGGTCTTCTGCTCGGAGGT